>CAIZMS010000369.1 GCA_903934155.1 uncultured bacterium
CCCACACCCGCCATCACCATCAGTCCCGCCATCACTTTCTTCATATCCTTGCTTCTCCTGTTTGGTTGTTGATTCATGGGAGACATTCAACCGAAACCCTGTAAGGAGAAAATGAGCGGAAAGTTAGAATATGGTTAGGGGAAATTGCCACTTGAGAAATCTCGTAAACCGAACTAAGTTTCAAAATATCATGAACAGTGAACCGCCCATTCAAATCGTCCTGCCACCCCGCCTTACAATGGATGAGTATGTTGATTTTATTGAGTCGTCGATCCAGAATTCGGATCCGGTATTCACCGAGCGGCAGAAAAGCATTGAGAAGCGAATTGTGATGCCTTTTCGCATCTCTGAAATAGTCGAGCAGGAATAATCGCTCAAGTTACAGGTAAGCGCAGCGTAAACGTGCTACCCTGCCCCGGGGTACTGGCGACCGTGACACTGCCACGATGCGCCAAGGCGATGTGTTTGACGATCGCCAGACCGAGACCGGTGCCGCCCTGGGCCCGGCTCCGCGCTGGATCCACACGATAGAATCGCTCGAAGATGCGGTCGAGGTGTTTCTTTTCCATCCCGAGCCCCTGGTCGGTGACCCGGATCATAACCGCATCCTCATCAGAAGATGCCGCCGACACGGCGGCTACTACAGCAGAAGACTCCTGACGGGCGGCGGAGACTGTGATCATCGTCTCCTCGGAGCTGTACTTGATGGCATTGTCCACCAGATTCCCTACCGCCTGCTCGAGCAACGCCGCATTGATCGGCGCCGTCAGGGAATCAGGACAATCCAATACCAGCTGAATCCCTTTTTTCGCCGCCCGGTCGAAAAAGGCCTGAACCACCCGTGCCAGCACATCGTTCACCGACCCGGGCGTCAACTCAGCGCCGCCCCGATCTGACTCATGCTCCAATCGCGACAACACCAGCAAATCATCCACCATCGCCTCCAAGCGGCCCACCTGCCGATCCATCATCCCGAGAAACCGACGCGCCTCGTCAGGATTGGCGACAGCGCCATCCGTGAGCGTTTCCACACATCCCTTCAACGTCGTGAGGGGCGTCTTCAATTCATGGGACACATTCGCCACAAAATCACGTCGCAGGGATTCCAGGCGTTTCAAACGGGTGATGTCATTCATCACCACAAGGCCGCCAATGATGGCGCCCGCGTCGTCCCTCAGGGCCGCACCATGCAACTGAATGAACCGGTCTGCATCCTCACGAAACACAACATCCCGCTCCACGGGCCCATCTGAATTCAAGGTGATGCCGATAAACTCCTGCAACGCAATATGTCGAATCACCTCCAAGATATGCCGTCCGCGGCCCTCATCGGGCTTCAACCCAAAAAGTCGGCAGGCCGCCGGGTTGATATGCAGAATGCGTTGATCCAGATCCACCGCCAACACCCCTTCGCTCATATTGGCCAGGACGGCTTTCTGCTCGTTATGCTGAAGCCCCATGGTGCGGATTCGCTCGTTAAGTTGCAGCGCCATCTGGTTCATCGTCCGGGCCAGCATGCCCAATTCCTCCGTATCAGGCACCGGGATGCGGGCATTCAGATCACCGCGCGCAAACTGCTCTGACGCCTGCCGCATATAGGCCACTGGCTGAGTGATCCGGCGCGACAGGAAAATGGCAATCCCCGCAAACAGCGCCGCGACAGCCAGGCCACCCAGCACCACATGCCGATAAAACGTCGCCAGGGCTTGATCGATAACCGCCAGCGGCAACGAAGCGCGAACCACCCCCGCCACAGCCCCGTCAGTCATCCGGAAGGGAACCGCCAGATACATCAGGTTCCGGCGCAGGGTGTCACTGTACCGGATGGACTGCCCGGTTCCCCCGACCAGAGCGGCGGCAATTTCAGGGCGATTCCGATGGTTCTCCATCACCGCCGGATTCTCATTCGAATCGCCCACAACCCGGCCATCCGAAAGAATCACCGTGATCCGGCTCAGGGTCATCCGGCCCACATCCTTGCACAACCGATCCACCGCGCCAGGATCCTGAACGGAAAGTAGCGGGATTTCACCGGCAATAATCCGGGCCCGGGCCACAAGATCCGATGTGACCTGATCCTGATGGAACTTCCGGAGCGAATTGGCCGCATACCAGGCCGTGGCGGCCAGCGCCCCGACGGTGACCAGCAGAAAATAGACATAGAGTCTCCAGAACAAGCTTCTGCGCCGCATGATGAATCACTCCTTGAAGCGGTAACCCACGCCCCGCACCGTCTCGATATAATCGCCGCGTTTCCCCAATTTACGCCGCAGGGAAACCACCTGAACATCCACGGCTCGATCGGTCACCGCATAGTCCTCGCCCTTCACGCCATCTACAATCTGTTCACGGGTAAACACCCAGCCAGGCCGCCGGGCCAGGAAATGCAGCAACCGGAACTCCGAGGCCGTCAACTCCACAGCCGCCTTCCCGAAAAGGACCTCATGACGTCCGGGATTGATGGTGATATCGAGAACCTTAAGGACTTCGTCCGCTTTGACGGGTCCCTTTTCCTTGCGGCGCAACACGGCATGAACGCGCGCTAGAACAACCTTGATGCTGAACGGCTTGACGATGTAGTCGTCGGCGCCCATCTCCAGCCCGACCACCACATCCGATTCCTCGCCCCGCGCCGTCACCATGATAATGGGAATCCCCGCCGTCTCCGGCTTGGCTTTCAAAAGGCGGCAAATTTCCAGGCCACCAATACCCGGCAACATCAAATCCAACAAAACCAAATTGGGCTTCTTCTGGGGAATATCCGCCAGCGCCTGGTCACCGCGGGTCGCCACACTGACCTCATACCCCTCGCGGGTCAGGTTGTAGGAAAGCAGATCGGCAATATCCGATTCATCCTCGACGATAAAGATAAGCTTCTTACCCATGACCGCATCGTAAGGAACCCCGCCCGGAAAGGGAATGGGTTTTTTGTTAGAAATTGGTGAGAGGTTTTATAATTGGCGTGATTTCCCTCCGCGTTTATGAGATAGACATCCCCATGATATCTGCCATCAGAAAACTACTTGGGTACGAGGACAAGTTTTTCAATCTCCTCGAGGCCAGCGCCGATGAGGCCAAGGCCAGTGTTCAACTCCTCATGACCATGCTGAAGACGCCGGACGAGGTCGCCTCCATGGGGGACTTTATCCAGAGTCGCCGCAAGGACAAGCGGATCACGGAGGAAATCACTGAACAGTTGTGCAAAACCTTCGTGACCCCGCTGGAGCGCGAGGATATCGAGGCGCTCTCGATCGCCCTCTACAAGATTCCCAAGACCAC
>CAIZMS010000370.1 GCA_903934155.1 uncultured bacterium
GAGCAGGGGCCCGACCAGCGTGGCCAGACCCATGTTCAGGTGGAGCGCCTCCCTGACCCTCCCCTTCATGAGCAGCGCCATTTCCGGCACAAAGCAGGCCATCGCGAAAACGATCAGAAGGAGCCCCCAGCGGCTCGCCCGATGAAGACGCAGGAGCGCAAGATGAAACCAAAGCCCGGTCAACGTCAGTGCAAGGATGAACCCGTTGGTGACGAAATCCAGCACCCCCGAATCCGCGTACCCCGGGAAGCTGTGGCGAACGAAGCCGAACACCAGGAGAAATTGAACGGCCGTGCAAAGCTGCTGGACCATGAAGATGCCCACCAGTCCATCGCGGTGCGCGAAATACGTGAACGCCGCCCAGACGATGGCGCACGCCAGAAAACTCAAGTAGAGGGCATAAAGGAACCCCACGTCCTGCTCCACGTGGGACGCATCCTCCCGGGTCAAAGCCTGCACGTCGACCGTGATCGCGCTCGTTCCGCGGATGCGCAACCAGTATTGGCACCCGTCCCGCGGGATGGGGACGGTCCATGCGTGAAAGAGCGAGGAAGGGGCGTTCGGGGGCGGCGCGTGGCGGTCCCCGCCCAGCACCGGCGGGGCCTCCGGATGCACAGGATCGAACAGGGCAATCTCGTCCAGGTACTGGGGCCGCACGCGCAGGACCCCCTCCCGCGCGGCGGCGGGCATTTTCAGCGTCACCCGGATCCAGAAAGCGGAGGAACGATAACCGCGGTTCAATATCCCGGTGTACGGCGTCGGGGAGAATCGAAGAACTTCGGCGAACGTCCTTGTCCCGGAAACGTCCTCAAACACTTCCGTCCTGAGGACAAAGTCCTCCCCGGCGCGGAGGGCGGGGGCGCCGAGAAAAAGGGCGAGGCCCAGGGCGAGGCCTCTCGAAAGGGTTTTAGTCATGCGCCGCGCAAAGGTGGAAAACGCCCACGGAAGAGCGTTCCCCTCATGCGTGTTTGATGGACGCCCGAAAATCTAGTGGAATCATGCGGAGGTCACGGACCCCTCGGCTTGTTGGGGTCGGACGGGTTGCGCATCGAACATTTCACGGACTTTGCAGGTAAGGAAATCCATCGAGAAAGGCTTTTGGAGAAAGGCTGCTCCCGCTGCCAGCATCTCCTTCCGAAGGGTCGTCGTGTCCGTGTAGCCGGACATGTAGAGCACCCTGACATCGGGGTGCAGGGCCACCAGCAACGGGGCCAGCACGCGCCCCCCCATCTCCGGCATGATCATATCGGTCATCAGGAGTTGGATTTCCCCCTTGTGCTGCTTCGCGAGTTGGATGGCCTCCGCACCGTTGCCCGCCACCAGCAACGTGTAACCGCACTCCTCCAAAACCATGCGTGTCAGATTCCGGAGCTGCTCCTCGTCTTCCACCAGCAAGATGGTCTCCGTGCCGCGCGGGGAGTCGGCCGACGCCGCGGAGGGACGGATCGCCTCCGCCGCTTCCTCGACGCGCGGCAGATAGATCTTGAATGTCGTGCCCCGGCCCACCTCGCTCGATACCGCGATATGGCCGTCGCTGAGTTTGACAATGCCATAGACCGTCGGCAGCCCCAGCCCCGTTCCCTTGCCCGGTTCCTTGGTGGTAAAGAACGGCTCGAACATGTGCGCCTTGACCTCGGCGGTCATTCCCACGCCCGTATCCGTGATCGACAGCAGGACGTAACGGCCGGGGATCACCTCTTCGTACTGGCTGGCATGGGTCTCGTTCAGCTCCTCGTTGGCCGTCTGGATGGTGAGCGTTCCCCCTTCGGGCATGGCATCGCGCGCGTTGACGGCGAGATTGGTGATCATCTGCTCGATCTGGCCGGGGTCGGCCTTCACGCGCCCCAGGGCGGAATCGAGCATGGTGTCCAGGCGGATGTCCTCGCCGATCAGCAGGTGCAGCATTTTGCCCAGGTTGGTAACGAGGCTGTTGAGGTCCAGCACCTGCGGCTGGAGCAGTTGTTTGCGGCTGAACGCCAGCAGTTGTCGGGTCACCAGCACCGCGCGCCCGCCGGCTGCCCGGACCTCCTCGATGTACCTGCGCTGCGGATGGTCCGAAGGCAGCGCTTTTAGCGCCAAATCGCTGTAACCCATGATGGCCATGAGCAGGTTGTTGAAGTCGTGGGCGACGCCGCCCGCCAGCCGCCCCACGACTTCCATCTTCTGGGCCTGGCGAAGCTGGGCTTCGAGATGGATCTCGCGGGTGACATCACGCATGACGGCGACGTGGTTGACGATCTTGCCTGTGGCGTCGTGCACCGGCGAAATGGTCGCGTCCTCCTCGTAGAGCGTGCCGTCTTTCCTCCTGTTGATGAAGTGCCCGTGCCAGACCTCGCCTCCGCTGATCGTCTCCCACATCCGTCGGTAGAACTTTGCGTCATGCTTGCCGCTCTTGAGGATGCGCGGGTTCTTGCCCAGCACCTCCGCC
>CAIZMS010000371.1 GCA_903934155.1 uncultured bacterium
ATCATTTAAACCAGATTATTTCTTCCCAATCAGTGACTTCACATGCTTAACATACTCCCCAGCACCGCCAGGCATATACCCTGTTCTTGCCAACTCTTTCCCTTGGGCACTCAAAATCAGAACTGTTGGAAACCCCTGAACCTCAAACTTTTCAGCCAACAGATCATTCTGTTTTTTGAGGGTCTCGGAAAGTTTAGCCCTCCGCGGAAAATCGACCAGAAGCAACACCAGATCGGTCTTGGCATAGGCCTTAAACGCGTCTTGGGAGAAAACTTCTTTGTCCAGTTTGATACACCAACCGCACCAGTCCGAGCCTGAGAAATCAACCAGAATGGGAACCTGTCGCTTGGCCGCCTCGGCCTTGGCCGCCTCGAATGATGTCAACCACCCGTCCCCGCCCGCCAATGAGGAAACTGTTAACGAGCAGACTAATACCAACCCATAAACAAACCCTTTTACTTTCATGACCATTCTCCTGTTAAATTATTTTCCAAGGCCTTTCAAATGGGCTTGAAACTCACGTTCTGCTTCAGCCCGTATACGGTATCCGCAATCCTTCGCCAAGCCAAATAACCCCACACAATTCTCATCCTGACACTCGGCGTGACCGATATCCGCCACCTCAATGAGATTGGCCGCCACATCGATCAATCGTTTCACATTTTTGTTCCTATCCTGCATCTGACCCTCCAGAAATCATCACGACAGGGTTTTCTCTATGCAGATGGCGTGCCAGATATGCTAATAACATTTCACATGAAGTCGCAACCGTTTGCCAGAAGGCGAGTTACGACTTACTGTCAATTTTCAAGCTGGTCCAAAACTGTCTCACGATGCGACGTGATTGTATCAGGAGACGCTTTTTCGGGTCTCATCTAGAAACCGGTAGAAGGTGGCGCGAGACACACCCAGCGCCTTTGCAGCCTCGCCCTTATTCCCGCCTGCCTGTAAAATGGCCGCCTCAATGATCTCATGAGTCAGGCGTTGACGTCCCTTGACCGGAATCGGAAGAGAAGGTGCTGAATTTGGCGGCGTTTTCACAGAAGCCAGGGGATTCAAGGCAATCGGCGGAAGATGATCACGCTGAATCATATCACCCTTGCATTTGATGAGGGCGAACTGGATCCAATTCTGAAGTTCACGGACATTTCCGGGCCAGTTATGGTCCAACATAAAATCAATCGCTTCAGGAGAAAAACGAACAGAACGCCCCACAGCCAATTGCCTCAGGAAGTGATCAGCCAGCAAAGGGATATCGAGCCGCCGCTCCCGCAGAGGCGGAACCACCAAGGGAACCACGCTCAAGCGGTAGAACAAATCCTCTCTGAACTTCCCTGCCGCCATTTCTTTCTGGAGGTTTCGATGGGTCGCGCTCACCACCCGGACATTCACCTTGATGGTTTGTTCGCCCCCCACCCTTTCAAAAGAACCTTCCTGTAAAACGCGCAGCAATTTCACCTGCATGGCTGGAGAAATATCCCCGATTTCATCCAGGAAAATGGTGCCGCCATCCGCGAGTTCAAAACGCCCCTTCTTGTCCCGGATCGCGCCGGTAAACGCCCCTTTGACATGCCCGAAGAGTTCGCTCTCCAACAATCCCTCCGGGAGCGCCCCGCAATTGACGGGCACAAACATTTTCCCGGCGCGTGGCCCCTCGTTGTGAAGTGCGGCGGCAACCAATTCCTTCCCCGTCCCGCTTTCCCCCTGGATGAGCACCGAGGCGGAAGATTCTGCCAGTTCGGGAATCAGGTCATACAAGGCCAGCATTTTGGGATCACGCCCCACAATTCCGGCAAACTGTTCAATGGCACCCAACCGGCGCGCCAACTGCATCTCCCGTGTGACATCCCGGAAACAGGCCAGAACCCCCACGGGTTTCCCGGCCTGATCCGACATGATGTTCACATTCAGGGAAATCCGGCGCCGCTCACCGCTGGCAGTTGCAATCTCAACCTCTTTGATCACCGCGTCTTTCGGGGGCTCACTCCCATCGCAAAATGAGCACTTTGCCCCGCATAACCCCCCGGGAATGACCTCATGGCAATCCTGATTCAGCAAGGTCTCCCGCTTGTAACCGGTGATCTTTTCGGCGGCGGCATTGAAGTAGAAAACACGGCGATTGAGGTCATGCGCGATTACCCCGTCTGACATATGGTCAAGCACCAGATTTTCCGTCCGCTTCGATTGAAGAAACGCGTCCAGATAGCCCCGCCCATAGAAATCATCGACCAACCTACGAATCGTCTCACACAGCCCTCGCAGGGACTCCAGCGCCGTAGCCTGATCCGCGCCACGACCCGAAAAGTCCTCCAGTGCCCAGTGCAACTGCAAGGGATTGCCCGGCATCACGGCGCATGGCGCATTCGCCTCACCACACAAGGAAACAGCAATGTCAAAAACGACATTCCCCGTCTGGCTCAGGATCAGGCCATCCCGCTCCTCGGGAACGACATGAAATTCAGACAGCACGCGCCACGCGAGTGGAGACACCTGGCCGGAGGCAATTCCGGCATAATGAATTGCAACATCCCGACGCCCTTTGGCTCTTGCAAAAGCCGCCGCGATCGCGCTGATAGTGGCGTCTTTCCCTCCCACAAAAATCAATTGGTTGATCGTTTCACTCATATCATGGATCCAAATACCCGCGCTTCACGGCATCCCGAATCAGGCTCTCGGCAAATTCCCACAACACACGGGATCCTTCCGCCACATGCCGGTTCCGTTCCAACACCTGCCCGCTTCGTACCCCGTGCGATTTCCAAACCACCCCGGCCGGTCCGAAATTATGCATCAGGGGCTGAACCCTGTCCAACGCCGCCGCAAATTTCGCTTCCGCCGTCTCACGGGCCTCAAATTCCGCCCAGATCGACATGAACTCCTGACGTTGCTCATCCGGCAGAAGCCCGAACAACCGACCGGCGGCAACCTGTTCCCGGGCCACTTTATCACGGTTCCCGGCCTCGTCATAACAATAGGTGTCGCCCGCATCGATTTCCACGATGTCGTGAACCAGAACCATCCGGATCACCCGCGCCAAATCAAGCCGGGGCTCATTCGCGTGCTCACGCAACAACACGGCCATAACCGCCAGATGCCAGGAATGTTCCGCATCATTCTCATAACGGCTTCCGTCCAGCAACAGGGTGCGCCGGAGTACGGACTTCAATTTGTCGATTTCCCGGATGAAATCCCACTGCTTTTCCAGCCGTCCGGAAGCCGCCCGCAAATAAAGGCCTCCGTCTCCACCCGCCGTTTTTCCCATCTCCACCCAGTCCAGGATCCGTTCAGCCACTTCGCGCTTTGACAGGAGGGGAAGCCTGACAACCGACCCGTCACTCGTCAGCAAAACGACCCGATTGGTGTCGACATCAAATCCGGAATCGGGCTGGCTGACATCGTTAGCGACGATGAGATCCAGACCTTTTGCCGCCAACTTGCGGCCTGCCTCCGCCTCAACATCCATTGTCTCTGCCGCGAATCCCACAAACGTCCTGCTCCCTTTCCGGGGCTTGAGAGTCATGAGGATATCCGGCGTGGGTTCAAGCTCGAGAGATGAAGCCGCCTGGTTTTTTTTCATCTTCTGCTCGCTCACCTGAACCGGACGCCAGTCGGCCACGGCGGCCGCCATCACCAGGGCATCACAGGATTCGAGATGGGTGGACACGGCCTCCAGCATCTCAGCCGCAGACACCACGGACACCACGGGAATCCCGCCGGGGGCAGGCAGGGACACCGGTCCGGAAACCAAAACGACCTCATGCCCCCGGTCGCGGGCCGCAAGGGCAATCGCGTACCCCATCTTCCCGGAGGAGCGGTTACTGAGGAACCGGACGGGATCCATGAACTCACGGGTCGGCCCTGCTGTGATAAGGAAACGCATGCCGTTACCTTGCGTCAAACTCGCGAATCTTCTCGCGGACGGTGGCTTCCGCCTCGGTGTAAATCTCCTGGATCATCTCGTCATTGAAACAATACACGCGATCCTCGAATGAGGTCGTCTTGATCCGGTCAAAAAGGCGCTGGCGGGCCGCATCAATATCCTTGCCGTAGATATGAAAGGAATCAGCCTGCCAGTTCAATCGGCCGAGCTTGACCGTTTTGCCGGCGCGGCGCGCCACTTCGGCCGCCATGACATCCCGGTTGAACAGCACAAAGCCGAACATATTCATGAAGTTGGCACCCCAGGCATCATTACTGCGGAACCGGATATTGCAATTCAGCCACCACACCCCGTCCTTGCCCTCCAGGATACGATACCAGAGCGACTGGAGGCACGGGGGATCGTAGCAGTCGAGATCCATGTTGGGCATCCAGGTGATCATCTGCGCCTGGCGGGTAAACGGCTGCTTCACCAATTTGTTGATCACCGCCTCGACCTGGTTGACCTTGAAAAACCCCGTCTCAATGGATTCGTAATTCCGAAGCTCTTTCCAGGCGCCGTAATTCGCAAGCCGCCCATGGTAGGTATATTCCCACCGCGTGTCGGCCGGGTCATTCATGTTCTTGACCCAGTGATCCTTGATGCCCTGCAGTTCCATTACATACTCGCGGAGATCCTCGATCCCGCCGGGAAAGGCCTTGTGGATCATGGGATCCGCCAGCGGATCCTCAACGGTGATGTTCATGGTTGAATCCAGGCTGGCCGGATCGCCGGGCTTGTCGTACTGGGTGCGGAACCGTGTTCCGTTTTCATGGAGGGCAATCAACGCCTTTTCATACGCCTCCGCCAAAGACACCCCCGTCACATGAAGAACCGGTATGCTTTCCATTCCACCCTCTCCTTTGTTGGATTCCAAAAACCCCACTCAAGCTGGCCGAATTATGGCGGCTCGTCCAGAAATGGAAAGCACTTTCTAATTATCCCTGAGTTTTCTATTGCCCCCTGCCCCCCACCGTCAGTATCTTCCTCCTTCATGGACGACATCTTGAAACAATCGCTGATCATCATCCCGGCCTTCAATGAGGAAGCCGCCCTGCCCGGCCTCCTGGCGGAAATCCGCGCGGTCGCTCCGGAATCGGATATCGCCGTGCTGAATGATTGCTCGCTCGACCATACGGCGGCCGTCGCCCGGAAACACGGCGCGCTCGTCCTGGATCTTCCCTGCAACCTCGGGGTCGGCGGCGCGGTTCAGGCCGGATTCCAATACGCCTTCCAGCGCGGCTACCGCTATGTCATCCGCTGCGACGGCGACGGCCAGCATCCCCCCTCTGAAATTCCGAAGCTGATTGACGCCATCCGCTCCGGCGATGTTGACCTGGTGGTGGGCTCCCGTTTTCTTGAAACCGACAAGGACTCCTATAAAAGCACCGCCCTTCGCAGCCTGGGTATCCGGGGTCTCGCCTTCCTCCTCACCCTCACCTGCCGGGCCCGCGTAACGGATCCGACCTCCGGCTTTCAAATGTTGAACCGGCCGTTGCTCACCTACTTCGCACACTCCTACCCGCTGGATTACCCGGAACCCGAATCGCTGGCCCTGCTCCGGCGGCAGGGGTACCGCTTCCGCGAGGTGGGAACCCGGTTCCGGGCACGCACCACGGGAACCTCTTCAATAAGATCCTGGGGCGCCCTGTATTACATGCTGAAGGTCGGTCTGGCCTTGGTGGTCGATCGCGCCCGAACCGTCAATCCCCGCTATGCCCGCCACAACCTTGTCTCGGAGGAAGTATGACCCTTCGACTCCTGTTGCTCAGTCTCCTCAGTCTGGCCATGTTGATCATGGGAATCCGCATGGCGGCCCAAAAGCAAAAACGCTTTTTCCTGGGATGGGCCTGGATCGCCGTCGGAATCGCCCTGGCGGTCGCCGTGTTTAAACCGGAACTCTTTCAGGGCGAAACTCCCGCTTCACTCACTTTGCGCATGCGTATGGCGCTGGGATTCCTGAGTTTTCTCGTTCTCATGATCACACTTGAAGCGGTGCGACGGTTCGCCATGGAGGAGCGTTATGCCCTATTGTGGGTATCAACAGGTATCATCCTGGTGGTGTTCGCCGTCTATCCGGATGCGGTTGGCTGGCTCGCCAAGTTGACCGGAATGCAGTATGTGAGCGCCATCACCATGGTGGTGTTCGCGTTCCTCCTACTGGTGGCCTTCCACTTTTCCCTCGCTCTCTCGGAGTTGCGCGCCGACCAGAAGCGGGTCTGCCAGTTCGCTGCCAGCCTCGAATTACGGGTCGCGGAATTGGAAAAGAAGCAAAACGGTTAACCGCGCCGCCGTCTCTCCATCATCCCGTAAATGGTCACAATCCCCAGGCGAACCCCGCGATGGAGAAGGACCTGGGGGGAATATCGACCGGCATCGGTAATGGCGGCATCCAACTCTTCCTGAAATTGCCTGACATAGCCCTGCCCGCTGATGGACCCGGGATGCCAGCGAAATTCCGCCAACGGCCCGCCCGGAACACGCACAGCCCCCCCCTCCTTCCAAAGACGCAGGATAAAGTCGTAATCCCAGGCGGCCCTCCAATCTTCCCGAAGAAATCCGACTTTCTCCATGGCCG
Organism: uncultured bacterium; assembly: GCA_903934155.1. GTDB lineage: Bacteria > Verrucomicrobiota > Kiritimatiellia > CAIKKV01 > CAITUY01 > JAABPW01. The sequence goes on from CAIZMS010000371.1 coordinate 6,498, forward strand.
ACCGGCGAAAGAACATGGCGGGCTGGGAAACATAATTGATGCTCTGGATCATAAACCGGCAGGACAATGGGAAAAAAAGTTCCTTGAACCGAGTGATGCCCCGCCGGATTTCGGAACCCTGCTCGTCGACAATCGGACAATGACCAAAGCACAGCGCCTTGCCGGGATGTCGCCGCATCACCTCCGCGACCCGCTCCAGCGCGCCGGGGCGATAGCAGTCATCCGCATTCAACCAGCCGATAATCTCTCCCGTCGCCAGTCGCAACCCCTTGTTGATCGCCGAGGCCGGCCCCTTGTCCGGCTCCGACACCAAATGAGCCAGACCCGGCCGGGCGCGCTCCAGAATTGTCATCGAGGCATCCGTGCTTCCCCCATCGATCACAATGTGCTCGATCTCCAATCCGGGACAAACTTGGGACTGAACACTTTGAACCGACTCCTCCAGGAAACGGCCACTATTGTAATTGGGTGTAATGATCGAAATTTTCATGGGTATTCCAAGCTGCGGCTGATTGGAGCAAAAAAAAGGCAAATATGAAACTGCGAAAAGGATATTTCTGGTTTTATCCTTGCCTAACCCCTTCTCTTTGTGTCAAATGCGCCCGATTCATTTGCAACGAAGGAAGTGGTTTTTATGCGTTTGACTCAGACTTTGATACCCACCCTGCGCGAAGCGCCGCAGGATGCCGAAATCCCCAGCCACAAACTCATGATGCGGGCCGGCCTCATCATGAAACTCGGGGGCGGACTCTATACCTTTCTCCCGGCCGGTCTGAAAGCCCTTCGTAAGGTCGAGCGGATTGTGCGGGAGGAAATGGATCGGGCCGGGGCACTGGAAATCCTCATGCCCGCCCTGCAACCCCGGGAAATCTGGGAAAAATCGGGTCGTTACGCCGTCCTGAAGGAATCCATGTTCAAGGTCAAGGACCGCCAGCAGCGCGACATGGTACTGGGCCCGACCCATGAGGAAGTAATCACCGATCTGGTTTCGCGCCAAATCAGTTCCTACCGCCAGTTACCGAAAACCTTCTACCAGATCCAGACCAAATTCCGGGACGAGATCCGGCCCCGCTTCGGCCTGATGCGCGCCAAGGAATTCAGCATGAAGGATGCCTACAGCTTCGATGCAAGCTGGGAAGCCGCCGATGTCAGCTACCAGGCCATGTACGACGCCTACGTCCGCATCTTCAAGCGCTGCGGGCTGCGCACCAAGGTCGTCGAAGCCGACACCGGCGCCATGGGCGGCAATTTCTCGCACGAGTTCATGGTTCTCGCAGAGTCCGGTGAGGATGGCATCGTGGAGTGCGAAGCCTGCTCCTACGCCGCCAACCTGGAACGCGCGGAGCGCAAAGCCCCGGCCCCCAAGGCTTCTTGTACAGACCAACCCCCGACCGTTGTGGCCACCCCTGGCCAGCGCACAATCGAGGAGGTCTCCTCCTTCCTCAAGCTCAAACCTTGGGATCTGATCAAGACCCTGATCTATATCGCCGACGGCAACCCCATTGCCGTCCTGGTGGCCGGCCACCGCGATCTGAACGAACACAAGCTCGCCCGCATCCTCGGC
>CAIZMS010000372.1 GCA_903934155.1 uncultured bacterium
GGCTTTCGTTGCTTGATAAATTGATGCATATTGACTTTTGATTGGAGGGACGCGCTTCGTCGCGTCCGCAGGACTTTTGATTGGAGGGACGCGCTTCGTCGCGTCCGCAGGACTTTTGATTGGAGGGACGCGCTTCGTCGCGTCCGCAGGACTTTTGGAAGTGGCTCAGAGGAAAAGATAAGATTTTCTCACGCGAAGGCGCGAAGCCGCGAAGCTGCGAAATGAAATGGGAAATGTTTTATGGAACAGCAGGATTCTGATGATGTAGATCGGCGGGATTTGCTAAACCGTGAAGTGGAACGGTATGTGGAACTTTTGTCCCGTGAGAAAGACACCGTAGGTATCGTTCTTTTTGGCTCTTTAGTGACAGGGAATGTTAACGCAAATTCCGATGTTGATTTGATGATTGTGAAAGAAACAACCGTTCCGTTTTGGGAGAGGCTCAAATTGGTTCGCAAACTGTTACGTCCCCGGGTGGCCACGGATATTCTGGTATATACCCGTGATGAATTGCGAGCGATGTGGCGCGGGCGGCCTTTTGTGAGACAGGAAATCGTGGAGCGAGGGAAAGTTTTATATGAACGAGAGCGCGGAACGTTGGCTGGGCTTTGCGCTTAACGATAGACTTCTCTTCGATGGCCGATGGTGACGACAAGAACCAGAAGCGTGTCATCATAAATCTCATAGATGACCCGGTAAGATCCAATACGGATCCGCCAAGCGGGTCGCCCTGAGAGTTTCTTGCAACCGGCGGGGCGAGGAGTATCAGCCAAATCCTGAATGGCGGAAACAATGCGGTCTTGATCCGGAGGAGAGATTTGAGCGAGTTGCTTTTGGGCTGTTCTTAGGATTTCGAGTCCGTAGCTCATGCGCCGATTCCGAGACGAATCTCTTGAACGGCTTGCGCAAATGGAAGTTTTTCATGCGATGAGGCCTTGGCGTGATCATACGCGCGAATATCATCCAGTGCCTCAAGTTCGTCAACGATCTGCTCCCATTCAAGTACAGGCAACAATACCGCTTTGCGTTTCTGATGCGCATCGATGACATATTCTGGATGTACCATAACCATGACAATACTATCCATGAATCAGGGTATTTTATCAATAGAAGACTTGTCAGTTCTCCCGAGGGTCGGTGCGGGATTTTTATTTCTGGTACTCCGGGAATACAAATCCCGCACCATTTACGCGGGATCAGCCTCTCCCCTCTGCGTTCTTTGCGACTTCCATGAGAAGGCTATGTCAAGCGTCCGCTGTGGCGGACACCAATCAAGAACTCCCGTCGCCGTCAGGCTTCCATTCGCACTCATAGTGGACCATACCATGTGGTCCGGTGCAGTTTAGGGTCCGTCGTCGGGGCTGCCAGCTTGAGCACGAACTCATTAATGTCCTTGGTAGGACGGTTCTAGTCGCAAATCGCAGTCACCCGGGACGGGACGTCGAGATTGTTCTTAATTGGTATCCAACACAGCTAAACGCATCCTCCTTGTCCTAATTTGTTGTTCCAGTGTTACAATAGGGATGAGGAGTTATCCATAGACCCGACAGAGGGCCTCCAATAGCCCGGCGGAGGAGCTGTGGATAACTCCGGCGAGTCACGGGCTATCCCTCTTTCGATTAAGCTTCTTCCCGCAGGTGGTGCATTCTATTTCCTCTCTCATGCTGCCTCTTTTCTGGCAGGGATCTTACGCGCCCGCAACGGTTCATAGGTTTCCCCTGATTGCCACAGCTTCATTAATAAAACGGCCAGCTTGCGTGCCACCGCCACCACGGCTCGCTTCTTGGCGCTCTTCCCTCCCCGCCCCACCAGTCGTTCTCCGAACCGGCGCAGATTACAGTCGGGCCCAAATGCCCCCATGATATAGTGGGCGGACCCTACCAATAAACGGCGCATCAGAGTGTTTCCGCAATGCGTGATTCCCAGCTGCTTGTCCACTTCACCCGATTGATCACGACGTGGCGTCATGCCCAGAAAGGCGCCCGCCTGGCGTGGATCGGGAAAACGCTTGGGATCCTCCATGGCTAGCACAAAAGCCAGGGCTGTCAGTTCGCCAACACCCGTCACTTGGCTGATTTGCTCTACGATCTTCTCGTATCGCTCACTTCCAGCCAGACTGTGGATTTTCTTGTCGTAGGAACGGATGACTTCGGTCTGGGCTTCGATGCCCGCGAGTAACGGCTCAAGCACTAAAAGCGTCTCGGACGATGCATCCTGCCGGCATCGCTTCGCAAAGCTCTCGGTGCTGCACTTGTTCACGCGTTCACCCGCCACCTTGACCAGGGACCGGACCGCATTCACCATCGTGGCACGAGTTCGCACGGCAACATCACGCGCCTTGATCATGGTCATATCCGCCTGCGTCTGGGCACTGCGCAGCATGACGGGGTGCAAAAGCTTCCGGTCCGTCCTCACCAGACGTGCCAGTATCTCCGCATCAATCCAATCGCTCTTGCGCTCATTCGCTGAGATTGCGCGCACTTTACGCGCGTTGGCGATAACCACTTCATGGCCCGCTTCCATCAAGGCTCGCGCCAGCCATCCCGTATGTCCTCCCGTTTCCAGCGCGACGACGCACGGCTCGATCTTTCCGAAAACCGTGATCACCGCCGACTTCCTGCAGGCAACCACATGCTTCCACACCGTTTCACCTTCCGCATTCAAGCCCACCACCTTCATATCTTTATCGCTGACATCAATCCCAATTGCGCTATACTTTTTCATGGCTGGTTTCCTTTCGTTTTGCAGCTACATAGACTGCGTTATTACTTGGGGATTATACCCCGCTTATTATACGGAGGAAACCAGCCTTCTCATCCTAACTCTAGCGAAGCGGGTGGTAAATCCTCTTTTCTTCGGTTAAGCGATATCATCATGCTGTTCAAACTCTTCATTTCAGGATTCAGGGGTTAAGCGAAAGACATGTGGAAGGAGTGCGCCTAGAGAGACGGTTTCGACCTTGCTGGGTTTATCCAACGGGGCCAGATAAATCGGGAAGTCCGGGCCGCAGAATTCGGACAGAACCTGAAGACAGGCGCCGCAGGGGCGTGCCGCCTTGCGGCGACCACCAACGACGGCCAGAGCCTTGAATTTCCGGTACCCGGCGGCCACCGCACTGGTCACCGCGACCCGTTCCGCGCATAGCGTCAGACCATAGGAGGCGTTTTCCACATTGCATCCCGTAAACACCTTGCCCCCGGCCGTCATCAAGGCGGCCCCCACCGGGAACTTGGAATAAGGGGAATAGGTGTTACGCGCCACCTTCCTGGCGGAAGCGAGAAGTTTTTTAATTTCGGTATTCATTTACAAATTCCTTCAACAACCGTGTTAATCCGGGAATGGCCGCCCTGGCCCCGGCGAGTACTTCCTCGTGCGACAGCTCCTGCCCCATTCCGGCCGCCGCATTGGTGATACAGGAAATTCCCGCCACCCTCAATCCGGCCGCCCGCGCCAGAATGGCCTCCGGCACGGTGGACATCCCCACCGCATCGACCCCCATGCCGCGAAACGCCCCAATCTCGGCGGGCGTCTCGTACGAAGGGCCCGTCACCGCCAGATAGACCCCGTGCTCCAGCGGCAGGCCCGCCCGCCGCCCCGCTTCATCCAACTGGCGCCGGTAATCTGCATCATACACGCCGGTCATATCCGGAAAACGCGGCCCCCAGAAGGCATGATGCGGGCCAAGCAAGGGATTCGTTCCCATCAGATTGATGTGGTCGTCGATGATCATAACCGCACCGGCCGGGGTGGACGCCGACCTCCGGGCGGCGTCTGACCGCGCCCGGAGGTCGCGGTCCACCTGGGGATTAATGCCCCCGGCGCTATTGGTCAGCACCAGGCCCGGGGCCCCCATGATCTTCGCGAGACAGACCGGGAACGCAATGGGCTCCCAGCCTGCGCCCGCATACCAATGATGGCGACCGGCAAAAATCAGAAGCTCAGCCCCGCCCTGCTCCGCCAGGAGGAGTTGTCCGCCATGTCCGGCGACCTGGGGCGCGCCCAATCCGGGAATGTCGGCGTAATCCAGCGAGTGCTTCACCGTGAATCCCTCCGCCACCTCGCGCCAACCTGATCCCATGACAAGGGCCAGCTTGGGACGAAAGGCCGGGAAAGCCGCGCACACTTTTTCAGCAGACCTGATCAACTTATCTGTGTTCATAAGCGCTCTCCGTAGCTCATAACAATCAAATTAAGGTGGACCGTGACCTCCGGGCGCGGTTCGTGCTTGCGATGCTGCACCCGGGCTCTAACGCCGCCCGGAGGTCGGCGTCCACCTTAAGAGTTAAGTCCTTATGTTATTCTTTCACTGTAGTCCCATAGGTTTTCAAAAAAAGTGCTGGACTGAGGCGTTTAGCCCTGCCACTCGGTAGGGATGAAAAAACAACGACCGTTCAGTCCA
>CAIZMS010000373.1 GCA_903934155.1 uncultured bacterium
CAACCGCGGAACAACATCCAGAGGCCGACCCTCTTTTGACACTTCGACAGAAATTCCAGACGCAAGCTTCGCCTTGGTTTCGATATGAAACCGATGCCACCCGCCCATCACCGTCACTCGTGGTAATTCAAACAACCCGGCGCCGGGCGCCAGTCTGGCAATGCCATCATCACAGGTCACCGCCGTGGAAAATTTGGTGCGCATCACACACGCCCGGGTCTCCGGCTTGACTTGTCCCGACGGGTAGCAGAACCCTTCCGGCGTGAATCCCCCCCTTTTCTTCAAATCCCGGAAACAACCCGAAATCTCACCATACGGATCCGCCATCGCGCGCAGATTCGGGTGTGTCCGGCTGTGCCCGCCAAACTGGACGATTCCCCGCTTCTGCATGGCGCGGACTTCCGGCCAGGACAAGAGCGGAGTGCCCTCCCAACTCTTCCGGGTTTCAGGGGAGTCGCTCACCAATCCCGTAATGAGAAAACAAACGGCCTTGAATCCGTATTTTTTGAGAAGCGGCTCCGCGTTTTCAAGAACATTGAGATACCCGTCATCCAGAGTGATGATCACGGGCTTGCGGGGCAGGGGCCACCCCCAGCGCTGATGAGCCACCAGATGGGAAGGCAGAATGCTCTGGTAGCCCTGCTCCTGTAATGACGCCAATTGGGTCTCAAAATCCCGGACCGTAACCCACCAGGGAGAATCGCAGTCATCCCCGATCCGGTGATACATGAGAATCGGAACATCAACCGGCCGGGCGCGCTGGAGTTTTAACCAATACCCTGCTGCCATCGAAAGAAACAAAAGCAGAACCAGGGTATAGGCAAAAATCCGCAAGACCCGATACCTCATGACTAAAAGCGGTAATTCAATCCGGCGCCGTAGGCGACATAGCTCATCGTCATGAAGAAGGAACCCCCGTAGTTGTCGCCATAATCAAAAAACCAGTCCCCGGAGATATCCTCAATTTTCATATATTTGGCAAAAATATCAGCCGAAAGATTCTTATACAGCCTGACATTCAGGCCGCCAGCCAGCTCAACTCCCATAACATTGCTCGTCGCATCCACGAAACGCTTTCCGTCCCTGCCCCAGTTGTTCGGCTTGAATTCGGCCTGATAGAAACCCAACCCAACCTGCACGTAGGGGGAAAACCGCGACTCATTGTCCCACGCGGCTTGCAGATAGGGAATCACACCCTGAAGGTCTTCCGAGCCATCGCCACCCCCTAAGTCGGGGATGCCATCGCCATTGCTGTCGTCCATGGTTCGGGCCATCACATGATCATAACTGATGCCGAGCCAAACTGGAGATTTGAAGAGACGATATTGCAGGTACACTTTATTGGGGGCGCTGTCCTGTTCCTCGGTAATTTCCGTAATGGTTCCGAAAAACGAGCCATTCTCGGGCGTACCACGTTGCTTGTCCTGGAGCTGAACCTCCAAATAGCGCGTTCCCACCTGCCACGAGGTGTTGTTCCAAGCCTGGGAGGGCGTCTCAGTAATCACGACTTCCGAAGGAGTCACCACCGGCACCACCGCAGCAACCGGTGCATCGGGAATAACAACAGGAACAGTCACTTTCGGATCCACGGGAGGCGTGACTGCCACCGGGGCTTCCACAACCGGAGCAGGGGTCTCCTTGGCAGGCGCCGGGCTTGTCCCGGCATCCAATATCGGCGCAGCGGCCGGGGGCTGAACATTCAGAACCGGCTCCTGAGCCATCACCCCACTTGCCATCATTAAGAATCCCGCCATCCAGACATTGTGCTTGAGCATAAAATCTTTCCTTTCCCGATTTATTGATATTTCGATCGACCCTACATCAAATCCGCTTCGTCAAACAAGCCTAATCCCATGTTACACCCACCCCTGTTCGCGATACCACCGTGCCGTTGCACGAAGCCCCTCCCCGGTCGTCCGGCCATAAGTATAGCCCAGCCGATTCCTCAATTTGGAGGTATCAAAGGAACGATCCTTGGTAAAAAACGCCACCCGTCGCCGGTAAATGGGGGGTGCCCAGCCGAACGGACGGCACACCGCCTCGCACACAGCAGCAGCCCAGAAGAAGGGCCAGACGGGAATACGGATCATCCGGGCGTTCCGGCCATACTCCGAACTGATGATCCAGAGAATGTCCGCCAGTGCCAGTGCCGCAGGATCACCCCCGATAAACACTTCCCCCGCCGCCTGGGGATGAACCGCCGCCAGAATGAAAATCTCGGTCAGATCATCCACATGAATCAGGTGATACAACTGACCCCGGGCACTGCCG
>CAIZMS010000374.1 GCA_903934155.1 uncultured bacterium
ACCGGCCATTAGCCGCCTGATTGTCACCGACAATGCCGAGCCAGACCCCGCTATTGGAAAACTTCTGGATCCGGTTCATCGAGTTTGAATCCGAACCCATATCGGATACATAAACCGAATCAGCCCCGTCCACCATAACTCCCATTGGGCGAATGACGCTTCCTCCGGCAGCCCCTTTCGCAACAAAGATGGACCAAACCCCGGAGGTACTCAACCGCTGAACCCGGTCATTCATATAATCCGCGACATAAAGATTAAGCGCCGAATCCACCGCCACATCGGTCGGATACCGGAACTGCCCAATGGCACTCCCAAATGAATTGGAACCCAGCACCACCCAGACATTATTCGAGGCAATACGCTTCTGGATGCGGCTGTTGTTCTGGTCAGCCACATACAGGTTTCCAAGGGAATCCACCGTCAGGCCAAACGGTTTCATGAATTGCCCGACACTATTCCCCTTGGGAGCAACAAGGCTCCACGCATGACTGACGGGATCATACATCTGAATCCTGTCGTAATAGGTGTCCGAAACATAGAGCCGGTGCTGAGCATCCAATGTCACGCCTCGCGGATTCCAGAATTCTCCGAGATTGGTGGAATCGTTTCCACCAATCACATTCGCCCGGAAATAGGTTCCCACCAATTCAGTGACCTGCTGATCCACAACAACCGCCGGCACATCCCCCGGCGACAACCATGTGCCGTCTAGTGCCTTAAATTGAACGGCATAGCTTCCTGCGGGCAATGGCAGCAGTACCCCGCTGTCATTCCAAGCCCCGCCGGAGACTCGCCACTGCGCTCCGGTGGCAATGGCGCCGGCCGGCACGATATCCACCGCCAATCCGGTCACCTGAGCATATCGCCCTGTGAGAACGATCATCACCTCATTGGTAGGCGTGAAGGAAATGCTGGCCGGGGTGATCCACCGGGTGAGGTCTGAAAATTCAACAAGATGACTGGACAGGGATAGCCCGCCTGCCTGCTCGGAACTGTTCCGCCACACGCCGCCATCCACACGCCACTGGGCACCGGCTGTTGCCGCATTGGTGGGAAGAATGATGACCGACACAGAACTGGTAATTACCGAATACTCGCGGAGCAGTTCCGTGGTCGTGCCCGGATCCATGATGACGGATTCCGAAGCGGGCTCAAACCAACCGGGAATCTCGAAATAGGACAGGGTGTTTGTTCCGGCGGGTATATTCGAGGCCGTCATCCCGCTTTGCATCCACGCCCCACCATTCACCCGCCAGGCGGCATCCGCAGGGGTTGTCAGGTTATTAAACCACACGACCACATTCGCCTGCAGCACGTATTGGCGTGTGAACGTGGTGGCAATCCCATTGGTCAAAAACACCGTTTCGCGCACCGGCTCGGTCCATCCGGAAATGGGCTTGTAGGTGATCGTGTGGGCTCCCGGTGTCAACCCCTGGACACTCGCGCTACTGTCCTGCCACCCGCTACCGTCCACCCACCATTGGGCACCCAGCAGGACAACATCATCCGGTTGTAAAATAATCCTTAAAGAAGGCGGCGGAACAATCGCACCGGGAATAACGGTCTGGATTGTTCCGTGCGTGATCGCCGCGTGCCGCCACTGCTCGTTCCAATCGCTGTCACAAGTAAAATCCTGGAACCCGGCAGGCTGGTGAAATTCACTCCAGGCGAAGAGATTGGTGTTGGCTTCCCCGTCATCGAAACGGAAATAATGAAGCAGGCCACTCATGTCGGAAGCCGAAATCACCCCGTTGGTGTTCGCCTTGATCTTAAGGTCCGAGCGCACGGTGCTCCAAAGCCTGACCTCATCGAGCGTCCCGCCAAAATCCTCTCCAATCCGCACAAAGGTCTCCCCTCCAAGGCCGTTGACTGGAGGCGCAACATGAAAGCTGTTCGTGATGCTTCCCACCAGCACTCCATTCGTATATAGCCGCTGAATGGCATTATTTGCGTCGAAAGAGGCGGCGAGATGAGTCCAAACTCCGGCCGGGATGGCTCCGCCTGTTACAATATACCGTTTTCCATCAGGCCACACATAGCCGGCATACGCCTGAAGTGAGGCTCCATTGGTTTGAAGGCCCATAATATAATTCACAGCCTGTGTTCCACCCGCGAGGTTTTCCACCACCCGCCGCAGCAGAATTCCCGCCCCATCAACCGTGTTGGTCGGCTTAACCCATGCCTCCACGGTCCAACTGGTCAATCGCTGTTTGATATTGACCGGGATTTCAAGATAATCCCCCGCCGCCCCACCAAATACGCCGGCCCGGGAGGTTGCGGGATCGGCCGGATTCGCTGGGCTATTGCCCATGGCCTGTTCCTCGTTATCGGAAACCCCATCATCATCGGTATCGATGATGTCAGGCCGGGATCCGAGCAACTGTTCGGTGAGATTCACCACACCATCGCCATCACGATCCCGCTGGGTGTCCAGGGTTCCGCCAATATCCGAGATCTGGGCCCGGGGATTTGTCCCCGCCCAATACTCATACCGATTAATCAAGCCATCATGATCCGGATCGCCCCTCGGTCCATTCGGCCCATCCTTGGCACCCGGAGACGTCTCCTGCCAAGTGCCATCATCCCAGGGATCCAGGCCGTGGATCAGCTCCCAGGCATCGGGCAAGCCATCATGATCGGAGTCATCAGCGCCACGCTTATCAATCCCGTAAACCAAAGCCGCCCCATTCGTCACAAAGGTGAAGAAGTTGGTGGACAACGCATAACCGCGATCACCAAACCGGTAGTCCTCGGCCACAGCCCCCATTAACCCGTTTTTGGCTCGCCGCGCAAAATCCTCCGCCGAACTGCCCCCGTCATCAAACCGGTAATAGGCCAGCAGGCAATTTCGGGTGAAATTACCACTGTCGTCCTTGTCATTCCAAAACACCTGGGTCACGCGAGTCCCGGACATACCATTCCAGATGAGATTCGTTCCTTTCAAAAGCAGGGTATCCTTGGAAGCGTCATAGACGCCATCACCCCCATCAATCCAATAACATCCCCCGCGCGTATAAACATTGGTTAACGGAACCCCGGGCTCACGCTCAAAGATTCCCCCGCCATGAACCAGGATGGTGTCGAAATCCGTTCCGGCAATCCACACATCGTCGCCGTTCACCGGGGGAACCAATTTATGCGAATACTCTGAAATCTGCGCGGCTGTCCGGGCAAGTCCCCAGATCCGGACTTCATCCAGCATCAAGCGGTTGACAAAGGATCCGTCCGGAGAAGCCGCCAGGGCCAGTGTATTAGTGGCGGGGAACATGTATTTCGAGAAGCTCTCATCCATTGGCTGGGGAGCCATGGCGAGAACCCCGTCAATGTAGAGATTCAGGCTGTTGTTGAGATGATCCCATACCGCCGCCAGATGAACCCACTGATTGGTTGGCAGGGTATTGGCGGAAACGGTGAAAAGGTTTGAACGGGTATTGTGCCCCATCAACACAGGAACATTATTGGAGAGCGCAAGCTGATACACAATGCATGCGCGACCGCCAAAAACGGTCTGGAAATTAAACAAATCACCCGAGAGATTGGTGCCCAACAATTTCACCTGGCACTCCAAGGTCCAGTCACGCCGCTGTAAATCCCGACGCGCTCCGGCGGCATGGAAACCGCTCGCGAGCGTTGTTTCAGGAGTGGGGACGGGAATCCCGTTTGAACTCGTAATCAACGCAGAGCGGGGAATAAACGGATCGCACGAATCCACCGGACTTGAGGGAATAATGCCCCGGGCGGGATTGATTTCATTCAAGTCGGAAATTCCATCATCATCGGAATCGGACCCCAAATCTACCCCCAGGGGCGCTGTCGGCAAAGCACTCCCCAGGGTCTGCCCCCGACTGATGCCTGTTCCTGAAAAGGGACTGCCAAGTTCCATGTCTGAATTTCCAAGCTCTGCGGATGCAGCATCGACATTGAACCATCGCCAAGTGTAGGTCGAATCGGGACGCCAATTGTACCGGTAAGGATTGGTTTCGTCACCCGTTCCGTTGATATAAGAGTCTGTAACCGAGCGGTTTCCATCCTGCCCGTAATATTCTTCGATATTCATCAACCCATCGTCATCCGGGTCGCCAAACGGGCCCTGGTCCCAAATGCCGCCGAACCCGTCATCACGGGGATCCAGATTGAACTGAACCTCCCAGCCATCCGGAAGTCCGTCCGCATCGGAATCATGACCGGGCGCAATATCCTCATTAGCGTAGGAGTATCCTGTCCCTTCCGTGGGATCAGTCCAACCGTGGTTCCTCAACGCAAAGCGGTTTGCCGTCGCGGGAATGGTTTCACTGGGAGAAAGCCCAAGTCCCAAGTCAGTAAGACTTTGCCCGCCATTGTCAACCATCGTACAGATGCGATGAGTGACTTCCTTGGAATCCTTGTAAAAAATAAACAGAAAGGGAGGTTGTGTGTCCCAGTTCCAAATCCAGCCATTGGTCGCGGCTTGATGAAACGACGCCAGAAGCCCTTGCTCCCTGAAATTGCTCAATCCATCCCGGTCTGAATCCTCCTGAGCGATCGCGATATCAACCGTCACACCATTGGTCGGGATCCCAATCAAGCCGGCTTTGGGATCCAGCCGGTTCACCGGGTCGTACCAAGCCGCCTCGAAACTGTCCAGCAAGAGGTCGTAATCGCCGTCAATATCAAGGGGGCTCAGGTCATCCGATGAAGCCACCTTGCCTTTGACAATTCCGTCCACCGCAACGTCATCAATCACACGGGGAACGCCATCCACCCCACAGTACTCCTGCCAGTCCGAAAGGCCATCCCCGTCAAAATCACCGGTTGCATTGGGGACGACCGGACTCATTCCCGTGAGGAAATAATTGGTGCACAGGGGATCGGTGACAAAATAACGGGCTTCCCACCCGTCATCCATCCTATCCCCGTCGGAATCCCAATTGGCGGGATCCAGATCGTCAAGCCCGTAGTTTCCTGTTGCAAGATTGGCTTCCTGAAGATTCGTCAACCCATCGCCATCCGGATCTTCGCCAGACCCGAAACCAAACGCATCATCAGACCAGAAGAACCAGTGGAATTCCCACCAATCCGGGAGCCCATTCCCCGAATTATCATCCTTCACCGTAACGCCAATGCCAGACACACTACTCGTTGTGATCGTGACATCCTTGCTCCCATAGGGCTCACCGGTATCCAGCATCCCGTTCATATCCCCATCAAGCCAGGCCACCACGGTGTAGGTTCCGTTGGAAAGACCCGCTCCAAGGTTGTTGTACCGATAGGGTCCTTTCTGCAAAGGCATGACTCCATTGGTCAGAATTCCTCCAGCCAGCACCGTGTCGTCCGAGGCCAGGAGCACCACCACCAACTGCCCCTGCCCGTCACCATCCCCGGGGAACTCGGAAAAGGTGTCCTTCCACTTGGAATTATTGATGATGTATCCGGAAACCGACTGCGAATACGCGGAAAACGCCCCAGCCAGGACGACCGCCATCATCACGAAACCGGCGAGCCAGTTTTGTCCAAATTTTATCTTCATGAGAACACCTCCTTGAAGGAGTCTGAAAAACACTTATGGCTGAACAATGACAACACTGGCTCTCGCGCCGGTGCTGTCGGTGACCGTCACGGCATTGTCGCCGGCGGCATTCCGGGAATACACCACAGACGATCCGGTCGTATCCGGACCGACAAATCCGCCCTTAAGACCATCGGCTACCGCCCAACTATAGGGCGCCACACCGCCGGTGGCCTTAATGACCGCCATGGATCCATAAGCGTCCAACGTGGACGGGGAGGCGCTGATCGCCAATTCCCCTCCCGATGAACTGCCGGAGGATCCGGTAACCTTGGCAATGGCCGCACGGCCTTCCCGGTCATAGGCGATCACATCATTCTCCCCGACCACTGTGGCAGTATACACGCCCTGTGCCCCGCTCCCGGAAATGGTCCCCTTCGAAGAATCCGCCACATCCCAGGTGTAGGGAGCCGTCCCGCCATTGAAGGCAAACACAGCACGCCCCCCCACCGTGTTCACGATAACGGTATCGGGCGTAATGCTCACGACGCCAGATCCGCCGTCCCGGGGATCCGACACAGTGGGATGGTTGGCGAAGTAATTATCCAATTCACTATCATCCCCTGTGCCGCTATCACATCCCATCGGCACCACGGCCGCCAGCACCGCCATACCCATCGCGAACACCCATTTTCCCAGTACATTTTTATTCATCGTTCGTTGCTCCCGATTCTGTCGTAATTATTCCTGACGGACATCCAGCTTCTGAAAAGATACCCCGCCCTTACCAATGCCCACGATTTTCCACCGGTAGACGCGGTCTTCGTATATCACATTCACCACATTGCCCTCCTCCACCAGCTTGCCGGCAACCATGGCCAGAAACTTGGGTTGCCCATTCGCCTTGTCGCGCCCAATCAAGCTGATCCCCCGGACATCCAGTCTGCGTCTCGCCTCATCCCACTGCGGGGCACGGGCATGTTCGGGCAACTCTACAACAGCCCCCTGCGCGGACGCCCCCCCCGCTTTGAGTTCACCGGACTTGCGAATGACCTTCGGAGTGTATCCAACCGGCCAGAAAGGATCACGCACCCGGACAACGGAAGCCGTGGTTGCCTCTTCAACCGAAGCCGTCTGGCGAGAATCGGACTGAACGGCCTCCGGAGCCACTGGTCCCCCAATAATGGCGGGTATGTCGGGCGGACTCGGAAGGTCGGGAGCCTGTCCCCAAAGCTCGCACACCACAGGAGTGCAAAAAATCAAAACCAGCATGACCAAAAAGAAACGGTTCATAATCCGCCCCCCTTTGCACCTTCTGTTTTTGGCTCGATGGGCCACTCCATCCTCACGGTCAGACGTTGCTTCTCGGGGCTGTCCGATTGGCTTGAGATCCCGATTTCATTGACGCAAAAGAACGGATTTCGCTCCTCCATCTTTTGAAGAAACTGAAAAATCGCCGCAAAGGAGGCCTCGGCATTGACCTGTACGACAAACGACTTAAATTCCTGAAGCGACCGGTTTTTCCCTTTGGCAGGAGTATTCACCACCCCCACCTCCCGGATTTCCTCGATGTGAACCTGAGTAGACCGTGCCACCGACTCGATCTGCTCGCTGACCCCGACCAGATAGGACCCCAGAATGGGGCGAAGGATGTTCTCGGCACGAATTCTCTCCATCTGGCTCACGGCATCATCCGCCTCCCTCTGAATCGCCGGGGCATAGTCAAGTTCCCGCTTCGCCTTCTTTAATTTCTCCCCGATTTCGACCAGGGACGACTGCATGGCGCGACGTCCATCCAGCAGCGGTAAAACACCCCACAGAACGCCCCCGATCAGAACAACCACGCCCACCACTCCGCCCAGGGCAAACATCAACATACGTTCTTTTTTTGTGGCGGGCATTTTCATTCCAGGGCCCTCGGAACATATTTGCAGATGATTTCAAAAATCCGATCCGTCTTGGCCGTCGGATCCTGCCGGAAGGCCCCGGGAGGAAGAACCGCCGACTCGATAACACCTGAAAAAGGCGGCTGCTTAAAGGCCTCCAGAAATTGAACGACATTGACTTCGGAACGGGGCGCGGCGGTCTTCCCTGAAATCCTCATCTCATAAACGCGGGCGGATACATTGTTTGACAGGGAAAGCACCATCTGGCTCACTCTTAATTCAGTCAACTGAATCACAGCCGGAACCGCCTGCTGAAGCGTCTCCAGTTGTTTTCCCCAGGCAATCCGGGAATCCCGCCACCCGGTGATTTCGTTCAGGGTCACATTCCGATCCGCCAGTTCATTGCGAAGTTGGACTGCTGCCTTGTATTTTGGTTCCGTACGCTTCCAATCGTCCGTTGTCGAGGTAACCTGGTTCTGGAGGGCTCGATATTCCGCGTAAAACGAAAAAGCTCCCACGATAAGCAATACTGAAACCGTGATGACCGCCAGACGAATAGCGAGCCCCAGGGAAACGGGACTGGAGCTTCTCTGCTCCTCCTCCAATAGTAGGTTAACATGCATGATGGGTTATTGCCTCAACATCCCCAAAGCGGCTCCCACGGCAGCGGAAAATCGGCCCTCCTGGCCCTTCATACGATCCGGGAAAGCTCCCGCTTGAACGACCATCCCCTCAAACGGATTCCAGAGCACAGGGGCCTGCCCCGTGGACGATTCCACCTCCTGCACCCAGAGACGCAAGGAAACACCTCCGCCGGTAACATAGAGTTTCCCGATCCGTGTATTCTCACGACGCTCGACATAATCCCACGCAATGATCAATTGCTGAAGGAAGTGCTCCATGGCCTGGTGCACAATCCGCGACACATCAAAGGAGCCGTCGTTCAATATCCCGGCCGCCACCTCCTGGTCCACGCCCAGGTTGTCCTGAAGCTTCTTCAGGATATTGCTAGCCCCAAAATCAAATTTGCGAATCAGAACCAAAGATCCCTTGAAAAAAAACGAAACCAGCGTGACCGCCGCCCCGAAATCAATCATGGCCACGCAATCTTCCCGATGCAGGGCTCCCGGCCCCTTCTGATAGGCCGTCAGGCTGGCCAACCCTGAAATCTCAACCGAGCAGGGCGCCGGGATCCCCTCGGGGAAGAGGCCGCACAACGCCCGAGCCGTCGCATCGGGAAGCGCAACGGCCAAAACACGCGTTTCAACACGCGTTTCCATTACCGGCTCATACCCGACCCGGTAATCGGAACTATTCCCGAGCCCCATCAATTCATTCACATGATCATCGGTGGTTTTCTCCGCATGGGGCGGAAAGGTTAGCAGTTTGATGATGGAACTGGATCCTGAAGTCGCCAACGCCACATAACGCGACTTCATTCCCTTCGGCAACTGACTCGAAAAAGAAGGAACGGGAACAGGTGACAACAACGATATCGCAGGCAGAATATCGGCGGCCACCACTGTCGGACTTTCATTGAGGCGCTTGATCCTGACCACCTTCGTGGCCGATGCCCCGACATCCACGCCTAGGACATCGGAATAGTTCCGCTTGAAAACCTTTAAAAGTTCGGACAGTTTTGTCATGCCTGCAATGCCATCCTGTTCCAATCAATTCCCAACGTATTATCGTGAAAGCAGATACGATGCCAGCAATAAAGCAGAATTAAAGGCTCTTCGCAAGCACGGGCTGAAGAACTCATCCCGGGGCATCCGACAAAATATCCCGCCATTGACACAATTCAGGCACGGGAATAGCTTTTTACAAGCAGCGATGAAAATGCCACACTGGAGGAGATGACAGGAGACCCATGGAAATGAATTTAAAGACGCGCTTCCTGATACTGGCCTGTGTCCTGAGTACCGCAGGAATCATTTCGGCTGCCCCCTCCCTCCCGGTCACCAAGGTGCCCGTGACCCCCAGCGCGAGCTTCACCGGACCGACCAATGATGCTCATGCGGTTATGGGACAGTGGTTTATGAATGTCGCCACTTCAAAGCGGGAATACAGGACTCATGAGTTCTACGACAATACCAGCGGCTCAGGGGGCGGCTCCGCTGGGCATTTGGCAATTTATGGGCGGGTGACCAATATTGTTCACGATGTTAATCCCCCTTTTGAAGCCATTGTGTCGTTTGATGTGATCGCTACCGTCTCGAACGACGCACCCGCCTCCCCATCCTGGTCCTCCGGACTTAACAGCCATGGCGAAGAACTATCAACAAGCCAACAATACTCGAACACATTGAGAAACGTTATATTAACCACCGATTTCGCCTATGCTGGAACCATCCTTCCCACTGTTACAGACCCACCCTCGCCCTACAAGAACATCACCTCCCCCTATATAACGGCAACCAACCATGATTTTCTTGCATGGTACTGCTGGAATATAGAAAAACCCAGCTTGATCCAATCTGGAGATTATCATGTTCCTGGCTGGAATTTTGGAGACATCGCACCAGGAGCAAAGTCCACCAGAATCCTAAATTTCACTATTACAACTGACGGGTTCAATCAAGACGGAATTCCAAGCGGCACTCCACGCTTTACCGCGCTCACCAATTCAGAATCTTCAGGCACCGACATCTTCATCAACCGCTCTCTATCCCTCAAAATCAGCGAATGGATCAGTGATCCAGCCTTGGATGAGGGAGATGGCACGGCGACAAATTCCAATGTTTCCGTTTTTCACAATACCGACGCGGACATCAATCAGGTCGTCTCCATAACCGGTATCAAGGCACAAGCCTCCCCGCTCTCATTCACGATGTACACCACGGGAAGCACCAATGGGATCAACCAACAAATTATGCAGGTCTGCACTAACCTGACGACAAACACCTGGTGGATGAGTGTCGCGACCAATGAAGCCGCCTGGCCTATTCCTCAAACCAACTTCTGGAGTTACACCAATAACGACTGGCCAGTTCAATTTTATCGGATTATTCAGCCGTGACTGGCCATAACACCCCGCATGCGGGTCATCTCTAAGAAAATCTTCTCATTACTGAGAATACGAAGTGTTTTTTGTTCTTATTTTCAAGTCTTGAGCCCCAAGCCGATTCTTGATGGTCAAAATCGTTCGCATGGGCATGAAATATGCTTAAAACAATGTGGGCAATGTGAAAAAAATGAATAAACCATTAAAAAAGGTGTCTGTATGCTCCCTCTCTCTTTAAAAAACGGGTTCACACTGGTCGAGGCGGTGATCAGTTCGGCGCTTCTTGTGTTGGTGATTGGGGGA
>CAIZMS010000375.1 GCA_903934155.1 uncultured bacterium
GCCGTGGTCGGGTGCTCCATCATGTATGCAGGGGGGAGTCCCCGTCGGTACCTGGCCTTGGGTATGATGGTCGGGCTGATTGGATTTGCGTTTGCCGTTATGCATGATCCGGTTCGGGCAGGTCGAATTCTGGCTTTCATCGAGCCTGACAAATATCCGGCAGCGGCGTACCACCTTCAGCAGTCCGAACAGGCCTTTACACTGGGTGGGGTCTGGGGCGTTGGCTTGGGGGAGAGTCTTCAGAAGCACTTCTACCTTCCGGAAGCGCACACGGATTTCATCTTGGCCATTATTGGTGAAGAATTGGGATTGGCGGCCACCTTGTTGGTGGTTTTCCTTTTCGCTGGATTTTTAGCGTGCGGGACCGTGATCAGTTTTCAGGCGCCTGACACTATCGGGCGGTTGATGGGGCTTGGCTTTACACTGATGACGGCGATTCAAGCCACGATCAATGTGGGAGTGGTGACCGGGTGTCTTCCCACCAAGGGTTTGGCCCTTCCCTTCATTAGTTACGGCGGTTCAAGCCTCATTGTCTCGATGATGGGGGTGGGGGTTCTCTTGAACATCGCCCGACAGGGCGTGGTGACCGAGGAACGCGCTGTCAATCTGGCGGTTCGGGACAAGGGCCGCTGGCTGTAGTTTTGTAACGGTAGTGCTATGAAAGCGGGACTAAGCAATACTCTTCGCGCCGGGCGTCTATTCTGGGGAATGGCTCGGCATGATTTTCGTGTTCGGTTTGCGGGATCCTATTTCGGCACACTGTGGGCGGTCATACACCCCATGGCCATGATCTTGATTTTCTGGTTTGTTTTTCAAGTTGGTTTCGGCGCGCAGCCCGTACACGGTATTCCTTATGTGGTGTGGCTGACCGCGGGCCTGATCCCCTGGTTTTTCTTTGCCGAGGCATGGACCGGAGGAACCCATTCACTCGTTGAGTACGGATATCTGGTCAAGAAAATGGTGTTTCATGTGGAATGGTTGCCTGCGTTGAAGATCATGTCCTCGGGATTCATGCATTTCATATTTACGGCATTGATTTTTGTTATGCTGGCCTTGTATGGAATTCCGCTTCGTTGGACGGTGTTGCAACTGGCTTATTACACGCCCTGCTTGATTCTTTTTATTTGGACGCTGAGCCGTATTACCTCCTCGATCCAGCCTTTTTTCAGGGATCAGACCCAGTTGTTGGCCATTGGACTCCAATTCGTGATGTGGTTGACTCCCATCCTCTGGTCGGAGTCCGCCATTCCCGAGGCTTATCGATGGGTGTTTGCCTTCAATCCTGTCTATTATGTGATTTCCGGGTATCGTGATGCCCTGTTGGGTCAGGCCTGGTTTTGGGAGCATGGGCGCGAAACCCTTGTTTTTTGGGGTATTCTGATTGCGTTAGGCTGGGGGGGGCGCGTCATTTTTTCGCGACTCAAGCCTCATTTTGCAGATGTACTGTGAGGCGATGATGGACGATGAACTCGTGATTCAGGTTGAGAGCTTGACCAAGGTGTACAACCTGTATGACCGACCGATCGACAGGGTCAAGGAGGCGCTGCATCCGTTTCGACGGAAGTATCACCACGATTTTTATGCGTTGCGTGATCTATCATTTTCCATTCGTCGCGGGGAGGCCTTCGGCATTATCGGGCGGAATGGTTCTGGAAAATCCACGCTGTTGAAAATCCTGTCCGGGGTGCTCACCCCCACCACCGGCCGGGTTCAGGTAAAGGGGCGGGTCTCTGCCTTGCTGGAATTGGGTGCCGGATTCAATCCCGAATTCACAGGATTGGAAAATGTTTATTTGCAGGGGACTTTGATGGGCTTTGAGCGCGCCGAGATGGAGGCGCGTATAGAGGGGATTCAGGAGTTTGCCGATATCGGCGAGTTCATCCATCAGCCCGTGAAGCATTATTCCAGCGGAATGTTTGTACGCCTTGCTTTTTCCTGCGCGATCAATGTGGATCCAGACATCCTGATCGTGGATGAGGCGCTTGCGGTTGGTGATGTGCGTTTTCAGGTTAAATGCAATCGTAAGTTTTCGGAGTTTCGGGAGATGAACAAGACCATTATTCTGGTCTCTCACTCCAGTGCTGATGTCGTTCGATTGTGTGACCAGGCGCTCTGGCTTGACGGAGGGAAAGTCCGGAAGGCCGGGGCTTCCAAGCGGGTTGTAGAGGAGTATCTGGCCTGGATGGTGCATGATACGGGTGTGCAGGCAGCGCCTGACTCCGGTGGCGACTCCGGTTCTTCGGGAGTCGGCGGGGAGGGGTTGATCCCCATTCCCAGGAATGCCCTCATTACCGGAGATGGCGGGGCTGCCATCAATGCCGTGGGTTTGTTTTCGGAAGACAACCGGAGGCTTTCGATTGTTCAGGGTCCGTCAACGGTGCGTCTGGTCGTTCGCGTCACTGCCCAGATTCCCCTGGAAAATCCCTATTTCGCATTTCAGATCGTCAATTCGAAGGGGTTGAGGGTGATGGGTAGCAATACCTCAGTGCTCGACATGACGATGCCGCCCCTAGCCCTCGGGGAAAGCGTGACAGTCAGTTTTACCTTCCCGTTTCCCGAAATCGAAAACGGGCACTATCTTGTTGCGGTAGGGGTGGCGGATGGTTCTGCGGAAAATCACATCAGGCATCAATTCGTTGCGGATGCCTACGATTTTCAATTTGTAAGTACGAGTCGGCTTCAGAAGCAGGATGTCCTTTTGAAATTGCCGCAGTGTAAAATTGATATCATAGGTGACCCCGGGGGTGGCCATGGACCTTTTTGATCCCCTGTCGCGACTGGCCCGGCAGGACTTTTGTGGTCACGGCCCCTGCTGCGCCGAACCCTGGCAAACCACAATCTGGCGGATCCCGTGAGTTCCTCGACCATGCAAGAGTTTCTGAAGGATGACTACAATCTTGAATTACTCGCCCCGGTGAACCCCGCCGGTGACGAGTTTATCATGCATGTCACACCCCGGTTTGTTCCTGTATACCGAGAGGGGTATGAGGCTCTCTCGACGCGCATCGTGAAGATGCATCTTGCTCGCAAGGACCTCTTTGTGGATGTCGGCGCCCACTTTGGTTACTATTCCCTTCTGGCCGCCGGAGCCAATCCTGATATTCGCATCATTTCGGTTGAGCCTGTTGCGGAGAATATTGCGATCCTGCGGATGAATCTTGCTCAAAACGGAATTGGTCCGGAGCGCGCCTCCTGTATTCAGGCCGCCGTGTCGTGCAAAGCCGGACATGCGATCTTCTGCATATCCGAAGCGTCCGACAACGGGAGCCTGTATGCGCATCCAAGTTCCGGGACCCTCTCCCGCATTCAAGTGGAGACGGTATGCCTCGATGACCTGATCGGGGCGGGGATGCCACGACGGATCTTCATCAAAACGGATACCGATGGGCATGAATTGGAAGTGCTCAAGGGATTGGAAAGGACCTTGGATGCCTGTGATGATGTGACTCTGCTGATGGAGATGAATCCCAAAATGATGAAGATTGCGGGAACCAGCACGGAGGCGCTTCTCGGGCATCTTCGAGGGAAGGGCTTCAGGGTCTTTGCCATCGATGACAGGGAGTCAAGGCTGTATCCCTTGGATCAGGCCGAAACGGTCTCCATGATGGAATCACGCTATGAGACCTCTTATTACAATATCCTGTGCCTCAGACGGGAGCATGCGCTGTCGGTGGCATTGTTTTCGCATTCCTCCAGCCTGGGCGGAGCCGAGCGGTCGCTTCTCGATCTCGTGAATGGATTGTCAAGAAGGGGTGTCCTGTGCACGGCCGTGCTTCCCTCGGTCGGGCCTCTTGGCGAAGCGCTGAAGGCGAAAGGATGCGCCGTGTATGTGCCTCCGGGTGGGGCGATTCAGGAGAAGGGGTGGTGGTGGGCTCCTTTATCCCCTGATTCTGCCCAGGCTTACCTGACGGGTTCCCTGAAGGTGATGATGGATGTCATTCTTCCCGAAATGCGAAGGATAGCGCCGGATGTCGTTTTCTCACAAACCATCGTGTCGCCATGGGGTGCCTTGTGTTCTGAGATGCTGGGGCGGCCGCACGCGCTCTCTGTGCGTGAGTATGGAATACTTGATCATAACCTGTCATTCACCCTCGGCTTCAAGCGCAGTGTCGCGGCGCTGTACCAGAGCAGTGATGTTGTCTTTTGTATTACAGACGATGTGAAGCGTGAGCTTTTTGGCGACAATTCCGACGCGAAAATCGATGTTGTGTACGGCCATGTTGAGATTCCTGTGGTGACGCATAACGATAGTCAGAGTTCCGGTAATTCAGTTTTGAGGGTGGGTATTTTTGGCGGCATTGTGCCCGGAAAGGGGCAGGGTGACCTGACTCGTGCCTGCCTTGAATTGCTAGGCAGAGGATATGACCTCGATTGCGTACTGGCCGGTTATGTGGCGGATTCAGGGTATGCCGATGTGTTGAAGGCCGAGATTGAGGCGTCCGGCTATGCGAAACGATTTAGCTGGCTGGGATATACTGATGCTCCTCATGATATAATGAACAAGGTGGATGTGGTGGTGTCCTGTTCCCGGAAAGAGGCATTGGGGAGGACATTGCTGGAAGGAGTATTGCTGGGCAAGCCGATCATCTATTCGAATTCCGGGGGGCCCGGGGAAATTTTTATCGATGGAGAGCATGGTCTTGCCTATATCCCGGGTGATTCTTCTGATCTTGCAAGAGCCATCGAGACGGTGTTGCTTAACAGGGCTGCTGCCGTTTCCAGAGCTCGGCATGCCCGGGAGTATGTTTTGCAGCGATTCAGCGATGAAGCTTATGCCGGGAAAATCCATGAGCGACTGAGGTCACTTGCCCGGCAATCCGGTCGTTCGGGAGGAAGTTTCCGGACCGTGGGAGGATTATTGATTGAGTGTGGCATTGGCGAAATCGCTTCCCGCGTTGAGTTGCATGCTGTGCTGGCGCGTGTTCGGGATATCGAAGATCAGCTGGGGGAAAGTCAGGAGAAATTGGAGCGTGCTTCGGTTCGAATTCGCGCCTTGGAAGGTTCGCTGGCCGCCTGGCGAGGATCGGTGTTTGGTCGCTTGGCGAAGGTGGCTGATTCGGGATGGGAACTGGCATGCCTTCCGATTCGGGTTGGCACCTGTTTGATCCATCCTGGCCTTCGCGGAGCGGTGGTGAACAGCTTGGGACGGCGCTGGCAGCGGTGGGGGCGGGGGAGACAACTTGGGCCCTTGCCTGAATTGGACTGGCTGCTTCGAAAATTAGATGTGGCCGTGCCGGTTGGCCAGGTGATGGCGCGGCTTGGGGCGTATTTGACCCCTCGGGAAGAGGAGGGGTATCGCGCGATGATCGGGCCCCTGATGGCTGCCGGTTTGGGTGAGCCTTCCACGGTGGCGCGTGCACTGGATCTGTTCCCGCCGACTGGGGTGCCGCAGCCCCGTCGGCGCATTCTGTTTGTGTGTGGTGAATTTCCCAATCCGGTTCACGGAGGCGGCGGGCGGGTCTTCGATTTTATCAAGACTCTCGGGCTGAATCATGATGTGTTTGTGGCGGCATGGTATGACCGGCGTCGTGACCATGATGCCTTTGTGAGGCTTGCCCCCTATTGTCGGCGACTGCGTGGGCTCAGCTTTGAGAGACTGGAGGGCGGTTGTGTGGCGCAGTTGCTGGATTTGCTTGGTGGTTTTCCGGCGGATATCGTGCACTATGAGTGGCCGCGGGCATTGAATAGTTTTGATCGTCGTTTGGGAAGGCACCACATCTATACCCACATGGAGGCGGTTTCCTGTAGTTTGGCAATGGATTTGAAGCGCTTGGAGCCCCTTTCCGCTGACTGGCTTGGTCGCTTGGCGACGATTATGACGATGTTGAGAGTTGAAACGCTGGATGCGGGACGGGTGGATGCGCAGGTGGTGGTAACCGCCAAGGATGGCGAATTTCTATCCCGCTTTGTGGCTGGGCAATGCTACAGCGTGATCAATCATGGCATTGATCGTGATGAATTTGATGTTCCCGATCGGCCGTCCGAACCCGACACCCTCGTGTATACCGGAAATTTCGTCCACTATCCCAATGTCGATGCCGTGCATCATTTCATGCGACACATACGGCCTCTGATCCAGGTGGCTGTTCCGAATTTGCGGGTGTGGCTGGTTGGAGCCCATCCTCCGCGTGCCCTTCAGCGTTATCATGATGGTCAAAATGTGATGGTAACCGGGCATGTGGCGGATGTGCGGCCCTATATTCAAAGGGCCTCAGTCTGCATAGCCCCCCTCATCTCGGGGGCTGGCCTTCGTACCAAGGTGGTGCAATATTCCGCTTTGCGGCGACCCTGTGTTGCCACGCCGATTGCGGTTGAGGATTTGGGCTTCGAAAACGAGAGTGAGGCGTATATTGCCTCCGATCCGGAAGAGTTTGCAAGGCGGGTCATAGCGCTGTTAAAGGATCCGGAGCGTGCGAGGAGCATGGCGAGCCGCGCGAGGGCGAAGGCTCTGGAGTATTACGACAACCGACGAATCGCCGAGCAGGGTCTGGGTAATCTTTACCGGCTACTTGACGCGAGGAGGGAGTCATCATGAATTGGCGAAGTTTTGGGTATGCGGTGGTGTCGGCCTTTGGAAACCATGTGATGGGGAAGGTGCCTTCGTTTCGTCTTCGGCATGCCTATTACCGGCATGTCCTCGGGTATCATGTGGGGAGCGATTGTTGTATTCATATGGGTTGTTTTTTTACGGGGAAGCAGGTGGATATAGGATCCAACACCATCCTGAATCGAGACTGTTATGTAGACGGCCGTCTGGGCGTACAGATTGGCGCGAATTGCAGCATTTCGCCAGAGGTTTACATTCTTTCCATGGATCATGATCCCCAAAGTCCCGATTTTGCCACCTGTGGGGGGGTAACCACGATTGGGGACAATGTGTGGATCGGGGTGAGGGCCATTATTCTGGGTGGGGTGACAATCGGGGAGGGCGCGGTGATTGGCGCAGGCGCGGTGGTCACCCGCGACATTGCGCCCTGGCGCATCGCTGTCGGCAATCCGGCTCGCGAAATCAAGGACCGTAACCGTGATCTCCGCTATCAGTGTCGTTATTTCACCTGGTTTGATACCGACATTCAAATGGACCCATGATGAAGCACCTCATTACTGTTCTCGCCCGGTGGTTGGGCCTTAAGGCTTTGGTGGTGACGCCGGCCCCTGACGCGCGGTTGGCCTTGTTGCCTGCGGGCGATCCCCTGGCTCCTGTGCCGTCGCCGCCTCCCGGATCCGCCTCCCGGGCCGGTATCGTGATTGTCTCGTATTTCGGGCTTCCCTATCTCCAACAATGCCTCGATAGCGTTTTTGGGCGCACCGCCTGGCCGGATTTCAGGGTGGTGGTGGTCGACAATGGTTCCGACGCCGAAACGCTCTCCTATTTAGAGACCCTGGCGTTGCGTGAGCCCCGGTTGCAGGTGGTGACGAACGGACGGAACCTCGGGTTTGCCGCCGCCAACAACATCGGGCTTAGGATGCTCACGGACTGTGACACGATGGTGCTGCTCAATAACGACACCGTCGTGCCGCCGGATTGGCTGGGGAAACTTGTGCATTATGCGGCACGACCGGATCTCGGTCTGGTGGGCCCTGTTACGAACTGGACCGGCAATGAGGCCCGGATCGAGACCCGCTATCAGAGTCTGGCCGAAATGGAGCAATTCGCGCGCGAGACCACCGCTGCCCATGCCGGCCAGATATTCGATATTTCGGTTCTGGCGATGTATTGCGTGGCATTCCGTCGGGAGGTATTTGAGCGGGCAGGTGAACTTGATGAGGCCTACGGACTGGGTATGTTTGAAGATGTGGACTATGCCGAGGCGGTTCGTCAATTGGGACTTCGCGTGGTTTGCTGCGAGGATATTTTCGTGCATCACTACGGGATGGCCAGTTTCTCGAAGCTTGCCACGGGTGAGTATCAGAGCCTGTTTGCGCGCAACCGGGAGTATTATACAAAAAAGTGGGGACACCCCTGGCTTCCGTTCAAGGGGCGTGTCTCTCGGGATTCCCTCAAAGATGGTTAACTTGGAGCTTCGGCGGTGATGGGGAGCGACCATGGGTCGCTCCAGTGGATTCCATGGGGAAGGTGATCGTCGCCCTGAATGTGGATGTTGATGAAACCGGCATCGTTCAGTTCCTGCAGAAGGCCGGCTTTTGAGAAGACGCGCATTTCCAGGGTTTCGCCTGCACCACCATGAAAAACAAGCCGGGAGTAATGTTGCGTGAGTCCTTTGGCCGTGCGGTTGTTGAGCACCCGCGATCCCGAGGGCAAGGTCTCGATCGAATAATCGAGGAGGTCGGGAAAATGTTCGGTTGTTTCTCCTTCCGGGACCCAGGGCACCGTCAGGATCAGGATTCCGCCTGGCTTGAGTAGGCGCCGGATATTGACAAAGGCCCGGCTCACCGGTGGAGCCACATGTTCCAGCACATCCGAGGTAATGAGAAAATCCAGTTTTCCGATCAAGGCGTCCGGGATGTCGAGAATGTCGAGTTTGGGTGCTTGGTGATAGTATGTGTTTGTGTAGCCAAGATGCTTGGACAGCGGTACGGCAAAGACCTCCCAATCACTCATGCCGACTCCACGCAGATTGTTTTGGATGGGGAAGTCCGACAAGGGAAGGCTATGGCCGAAAAAATGACGCGATAGGATGTAGATCAAGGAACGCTGTCGGACGGTGGAGCTACATCCCTGGCAGGAGGGGGTTTCTCGCTGAAGGGTGGCCAGAGGTGTATGGCAAGGGGCTCCGCAGATGTTGCAGCAGAACGACAGGCTTCCTTCGCCAGCGCGGTCGACCTGACTTCTCAGGAGCGCCAATCCCTTTTTCCAGAGTGAGGATAATGGTGTCATGCTCATAAATCCTTGAGTTTCAGACATTCAATTATGGGTTGATACAGGATTAAACGCAATCAGGATCATGTGACCGCAGGGAGAGGGTCCCCATGATAAAACGGCGGGGTGCGTGCCTCTGGGTAGTTCATTGTGAATCCGCAGTAATTTCAAACGGCACGGGGGGTGCAAGTGGATGGCCATCAGGCCCGATAATCACCATCTCGTTTTTTTTGATTTCCGATAAAAGATCGCGTGGCAAACGTGCCGAAAGCCCTCTGCCGGTACCGTTCGCTTCCAAGAGTCGGCTACCGATGCGAAGTTTCGTTCCATTGGGGATTGTTCGTGAAACTTTCATCCATAAATACGATTCGCCGTCCGCCTGAACATTGAAGCTCTCGCCAGCCTTGAGTACATGGGGACCATAAGCGATAATACTGGTAGGGCTCAAAAAAAACGCATCCGTAATGGTCTCACGCAAGAATAACGTTCCGCCTGCCAGAATTCCAAGGATGGAGAAGGAAACCGCGGCTAACCCAAGACGATTCACCGGCATCCAAGTGGTGGCTCGCAATCGCAGGATAGGTTGTTCAACGAACCAATAAGAAACAGCTGCGGCCAAAAACGAAAGCGGAATGCCAATTCCGGCGTTCAGTGCCCAAGGAACCCCATGAAGGTACATCACCAGAAAGATCGGGTAATGCCAAAGGTAGAGGCTGTAGGAAATTTTCCCTACCGCAACGACCGTGCGCAACTCGAGAAACCTCCCGGCCAGTGAACGAGGCGCATGGCAAGCTGTAAGGATTAGCAGTACTGCCGCCGCATCCGCCAAAAGGCTTAAAAAAACATTCCAAGTCGCCTTCAACCAGACAAGAACGGCAAATACAATCATGGCAAGAGGCCAGAATCTGCCGCCGACTTTAAGAAACGCCTCGCCGCGTCTGGTCTTCAAGATTAGCGCGAGGCAACATCCTATAAGAAGTCCGCTGCAATGGGTATCAAACCCATTATATATTCGTGCAGATGAATATTGATGGAACGTGGCCCAAAATGCCCATGAAATGCTGACGAACAGAAGGGAAAAGGCTCCTGCAATAAGATGCCTAATATTATTTTGGCTTGCGAAGATGAGGAAGAAAAGCGGCCAAAGCAGATAGAATTGCTCTTCGATCGCGAGCGACCAGCAATTTCCGAGATACAGGGGCGACCCAAGCGAAAAAGCCCGGGTCCAATTGGCAACATAGAACACCGAGGAGAGGATGTCCTGGCGCGCAGTTCCAAAGTCAGCCCAATTCTTGAAAAAAAATGAAAAGAGGG
Organism: uncultured bacterium; assembly: GCA_903934155.1. GTDB lineage: Bacteria > Verrucomicrobiota > Kiritimatiellia > CAIKKV01 > CAITUY01 > JAABPW01. The sequence goes on from CAIZMS010000375.1 coordinate 10,136, forward strand.
CGAGGGCCAGGCACAGCCAGACAAGCGCGGGTGCCAGGCGAAGGAATCGCCGCCAATAGAAAGGCAATAGCGTTCGCTCTTTTTCAAGGTCTTTGATCAGAACTTGCGTAATCAAAAAACCGCTCAGGACGAAAAAAATATCGACGCCGTATCCACCGCCGGCGAAGCCGGGGATTCTGTAATGGGAAAAAAGCACGGAAAGAACTGCAACGGCGCGCAAGCCGTCGAGTCGCGGGTTATAACCGAGGGAATAGCGTGTGTGCTTCTCTGCTTCAGTGCTGGAAAAAGCTGGCAATAAGCTCATCTGACGACCCGCTGCTTTTGATGATATGTTCAGTCAAAATTCGCTGCACATTCCCGAACTAAAGATGACCGAGAGAATGACATGATCGGCGGCGGGTTAAGGAGCGCCAGTCCCTTGTGCCATGTTCTGATAATGGGGTCATGCTTAAGATGCTTTATGTTTCAGGAAAGCGATTATGGGTTGATACAGGATTAAACGCAATCAGGATCATGTAACTTCAGCAGAGAAGGGGCAGAATGTATCCCCTTGCTTGACTTGGGGGCAGGCGATGCCCATTATGAAATTTTATCAATGATATGGGGTGGCTGGCGGGAGCGATTGTGGTTAATCAGGTAAAAAAGCATGAATGTGGAGAGGAGGGTGGCAAAGAATTAGCCAGCACTCCTTGCCTTTTTTCGGTCATTATTCCGGCCATCAAAGCTGGTCATTTGGGGGAAGCTCTGCGTTCGCTGGTGAACCAGACATGGCGTGATTTTGAAATTATTGTGCTGGATGATGCTGGGTCGCCCAGTGTGACCCGGGTGGTGACAGCCATTCAGGATTCCCGGATTATTTACAGGCGTTTTGATCTCAACGTGGGCGCGGAGTATCCCTCCAAGACCTGGAACCTGGCCCTGGAGTCGGCTCGTGGTGAGTTTGTGGTTCTATTGGGGGATGATGATTGTTTGGCTGAAAATTATCTGGAGGCGATGGAGCGACTGATCCGGACGTTTCCCGGTTCAGATTTGTATCGCACCCGGCTCAGGATTATCGGGCCTAACGGATCAACCCTGTTGCCTGAAGCGCCCGTTCCCGTGGCGGAGTCCTGGGATGAATTTCTATTCCGACGAACAACGGTATTTTATCCTCAATCCACCGCGGAAATGTGCGTCCGCGCCACGGCTATCAGGAAGTTAGGCGGCTATGCCGACCTGCCTCTGGCTCTGGGAAGTGATGATATCACCTGGCTTCGTCTAGCCTTGTCTTCACCGGTGATTTCAACAAATGAAACCTATGCCTGCTGGCGTATTCATTCAGGAGGATTGAGTCATAAGGGTGGCGTGAAAGCCCATCGTCTTGCGGCTTGTGAAAATGCCCAAAAGATCCAGCTTGCCATGGTGCGTGAAAACGAGCCCCTTCGGATTTCAAGGGAGGAATTGATTGATGCGGTTAAACGGTTTTGGGGTGAGCACCGCCGCTCCATTAACCGTAGTCCTTTGGTGGAAACACATATCAAGCTCCGGCTATGGCGTTTTTTTGCGCGGATTCTTACAGCTCGGGGCCAATCGATGCTCTATGGTTGGCATATGCGCAGGAAATTAGGGGCACCCCATAAAGCCGGGGGGCATGAAAATCGAATGTCTCGCATCTTGAATTCCCCTGTTTCTTCTCCATAATGAAGGGACGCAGGAGAGGAATGATGGGGCGGGGTGAATTATGACGGATTCAAAAAAAGACTCGGATGTCGAGGTGATGGGGCAGGACAAATCCGAAAAGACGGATAATAAGACCATTGTCCCGACTCGGTTTGTGTTTCCCAATACCCTGCCGATTCTGCCGTTGCTGAACCGGCCGCTTTTCCCCAAAATGATGGTTCCATTGAGCGTGGATGATGACGCGTTGAAGGCCATGCTTTCCGCTACGGCCGCTTCATCCTCCAAATTCATCGGTTTGGTCCTGGCTCGGAATGGCGGCGAAAGCGAAGAACGTCATATTCCCCGGAAAGCGGGGGAACTTTACTCGGTCGGGGTGATCGCCGAAATTCTCCAGACCAGCCAGGCTTCTCCCGAAGGGCCGATCCAGATCATGGTTGGAATCCTGGAGCGCTTCAAAATCATTAAAGTGGTGAGCGAAGAGCCTCATGTTGTCGTTCATGTCGATTATGTCGTTGAGGCGGAGATGTCTGAAAATGATGAGCTTCGCGCCTATTCGCTGTCCATCATTATGGCGATCAAGGAGTTGCTTCAACTGAATCCGCTTTTCAAGGAGGAGCTTAACCTTTTCCTGAGCCGGTCGAATATCAAGGAGCCTGGCCGTCTGGCGGATTTTGCAGCGGCCATGACGACTGCCGCGGGCAAGGATCTTCAGGAGGTATTGGAGGCGTTCAGCATCCGGGGGCGGATCGAAAAGGTGCTGCTGCTGCTCAAGAAGGAAATCGACATCTCTCGCATCCAGGTCAGGATCAACAAGAGCATCGAGGAGAAGGTCTCCAAGCAGCAGCATGATTTCTTCCTGCGCGAGCAGCTCAAGGCCATCAAAAAGGAATTGGGTCTCGTCAAGGAGGGAAAAGAGACGGAACTGGACGAGTTCAAGGAGCGGTTGGCCAAGTTGACGCTGACTCCCGAGGCCAATGAACGGATTACCGAGGAAATGAACAAGCTCGGCATCATGGAGCCTCATTCTCCTGAATTCACGGTCAGTCGGAATTATGTGGACTGGCTGACTTCCCTGCCCTGGGGCGTGTTCAGCAAGGATAGTTACGACATCAAGAAGGCTGGCGGCATCCTGAACAATGACCATTACGGATTGGAAGACGTGAAGGATCGGATTCTCGAATTCCTGTCTGTCGGCATTCTCAAGGGGAATATTTCTGGATCCATCATTTGTTTTGTCGGGCCGCCCGGAGTGGGCAAGACCTCCATCGGCCAGTCTATTGCGCGGAGTATCGGGCGGCAATTTTACAGGTTTTCCGTGGGGGGAATGCGTGATGAGGCCGAGATCAAGGGACACCGCCGGACCTACATTGGTGCCATGCCGGGGAAATTTCTCCAGGCCATCAAGGTCTGCAAGACCCAGAACCCCGTGATCATGCTGGATGAGGTGGATAAGATCGGGGCGAGTTACCACGGTGACCCGGCGTCAGCCCTTTTGGAAGTGTTGGATCCCGAGCAGAACAAGGATTTCCTGGATCATTATCTGGACGTTCGGTTCGATCTGTCGAATGTGCTGTTCATTTGTACGGCCAACCAGCTTGACACAATTCCCGCACCACTTCTCGACCGCATGGAGGTGATCAAGCTCGCCGGGTACATCCTGGAGGAGAAGGTTCAGATTGCCAGGAAGTTCCTGATTCCCAAGCAGTTAAAAGCCCATGGAATGACGTCGAAACAGCTTGAAATCAATGACGCGGCACTGCGGGAGATTATTGACGGCTATGCCCGGGAGCCCGGTGTGCGAGGGCTTGAAAACCACATCAAAAAGATTTGTCGCAAGGCGGCGAAGCAGATTGTGGAGAAGAAAACCAAACGGGTGACCGTGACGCTCAAGAACCTGAATGAGTTCGTTGGGAAACGGCTGTTCTCGGAAACGGATCCCTACAAGAAGCCACGGGTTGGCGTTGTCATGGGGTTGGCCTGGACGTCCCTCGGCGGATCCACCCTGTATGTCGAAGCGACTCGGGTTGAGGCCAAGAACGCGGGATTCAAGCAAACCGGACAACTGGGCAGTGTGATGGTGGAATCATCAGAAATTGCCTATACCTATGTGCGATCCCTCCTGAATGGGGTTGCCGGAGCCAGAGAGTTTTTCGAAAAGAATTTTGTTCACTTGCATGTGCCTGCAGGTGCCACGCCCAAGGACGGTCCCTCCGCCGGGATCACGATGGCCACAGCCCTGTATTCATTGGCATTGAACAAGCCCATTCGGGCCCACTACGCCATGACCGGCGAGTTGACTCTTACTGGCTTTGTCCTGCCCATAGGAGGGTTGAAGGAAAAGACCATTGCCGCCAAACGTGCCGGCGTGGTGGATTTGATCTTTCCCGCCGAAAACAAAAAGGATTTTGATGAGCTTCCCACTCACATCCGGAAGGGGTTGAAGCCTCATTTTGTCCAATCCTTCAAGGATGTGGTGAAGTTGTGCTTTGCATGAAGAAAACAATTTTCGCGGTAGGGGCAGTACTGGTCGCGGGCGTGATGATCGGGCTGATGGTGATGTTCAGGATTAACCCGGTGCCGTCCTCCGGTTTCACAGGTTCCAGGAGTTGCCGGAGCTGTCATGAGGGTTTCTATCAGAAGTGGTCAAACTCGCACCATGGGTTGGCCATGCAGCCTTATACCGAAGCCTTTGCCCGAACCAATTTGCTTTCCCAGGCGGCGGCGATATCGATTGGCGGAAAATCCTACCGTTATCTTATGGAGCGCGGCGTGGTTCGTGAGACCGGACCGAAGGGAACCCGCGATTATCGGATGGTTCATGTCATGGGCGGGAAGAATGTCTTTTATTTTCTCACGCCGTTGGAGCGGGGAAAACTGCAGGTTTTGCCCCTCGCGTTCGATGTGAATAAACAAATCTGGTATGACAATCCGGGAAGCGGGGTAAGGCATTTCGCCGGACGGCAGGATGAGGCGCTGGAGTGGACGGATCGGCTCTATACCTTTAATACCGCTTGTTTCGGGTGTCATGTGAGCCAGCTTGCCACCCGCTATGATATCACCAAGGATGCGTATCACACCACCTGGACCGAGCCGGGCATCAATTGTGAAACCTGTCATGGGCCGGGTGATGAGCATGTTCGTGTATGCCAGGCGGCGCCCACCAATCAGCCGCCCAAGGATTTGAAGATCATCAGCACCAAGGTCATGACCCCTGCGCAGCGCAACGATCTCTGCGCCCCCTGCCATGCGCGACTATCGCCTCTCACCGGAGCCTTTACGCCCGGCGATCGCTTTTTCGATCATTTTGACCTCGTGGGCCTGGAGCATCCGGATTTTTATTCCGACGGCCGCGATCTGGGGGAAAATTATACCATGACCGGATGGATGTTGAGCCCCTGTGCTCGGGGAGGGAAGCTCGATTGCCTCCACTGCCACACCTCCAGCGGCAGGTACCGCTTCTTAGGGGCCGACGCCAACAAGGCCTGTAGCTCCTGTCATGAGGCTCGCGTCAAGGAAGGATCCGCCCACACGCATCACGAACCCGGTTCCAAGGGAAGCGAGTGCGTGTCATGCCATATGCCGACGACCGCCTTTGCCAACATGCGCCGCAGTGACCATTCCATGCGGCCTCCAATGCCCGAGTCAGCCATCGCCTTCGGGTCAACACTGTCCTGTTTGAATTGCCATCATGACAAGACGGCGGCCTGGGCTCTTGATGAGGTTCGGGAGTGGCATCCGGGCAGCAAGGTGGCGGCGCCGACCCTGTACTGGGCAGGACTCATTGAGGCGGCACGCCGGGAGGACTGGACACGCCTTCCGGAAATGCTCAATTACATTCAACGGACAAACCGGGAAGAGGCCGTTTCGGCTGCGTTGCTGCGTCTTTCCGGGGCCTGTCCGGATGCGGCCAAATGGCCGGTTTTGAAGACGGTGGCGTTGTCGGATCATTCGCCCTATGTTCGTGCGGCGGCGGTTGAGGCGTGCCAGGGTAACATGGCTCCTGATGTTGTGGCGGTCGTATTGAAGGCGCTTCGGGATGAATATCGGCTGGTTCGAGTGCGTGCGGCGCTGGTGCTGGCGGGGTTGCCGCGGGAAAGTCTCGGTGCTGCGGATCATGCGGCGCTCGACAAGGCGATGGCCGAATTGGAAACGGCGCTTCGTCTCCGGTCCGATGATGCCGGGGCGCAATACAACCTCGGGAATTATCATGCGGCGCGGCGCGATGTCACCAATGCCCTGGCCGATTATGAAACATCGATCCAGTTGCGGGGCGATTTCCTGCCCTCGCGGGTCAATCTCTCCTCGTTGTTGAATTCGCTGGGGCGGAACGAGGAGGCGGAGCGGCACCTTCGTGAGGCGGTGCGCCTTGCCCCCAGTAATGCCGCGGTACGGCTTAACTTTGCCCTGTTACTGGGCGAAGTCAGCCGGTTGTCGGAGGCCCGGGCGGAATACCTGAAGGTGCTGCAGCTCGAGCCTACGAATGCCGTGGCCGCGTACAACCTGGCCGTTATTGCGGGTGCATCCAGTCTTGTGGACGCCATCCGGTGGTCGGGCAAGGCGGCGGCGTGGCGCCCTCAAGAGCCCCGCTATGCCTACACGCATGCCTATTACCTGCTGACTGCGGGAAACCCCTTGTCGGCAGCGACTGTTTTGGAGGAACTTCTTGCGCGAAATCCCGGTTATACGGAAGCCCGTCAATTGTTGCGTGAATGCCAGAAGGCGGCCACGGGCCGTCCTTGAGGATAACTGTTTTCTCTGATTTTTCCCTGACGGCAAAGTTCTTGATTCGGACGATTTGACGTCTATACTCCATGGACGTGTTGTGTTGCATCGCCGGGGGAATTTCAACCGGACATTCTAATTCAGGAGACCATCATGAAAAAAGTTCTGATTCCAACCAAGCTCGACAAAGTGGCCCACGATATTCTCAAGGCGAATGGACATTACGAGGTTCATCAGGATGACGGGGGTGATGTGGCCGCTTTGGCCGCCAAGCATCCCGATGCCTATGCGCTGATCGTTCGCAGTGAAGCGGTTACCGCCGCCATTATGGATATGCTTCCCAAGCTGAAGGTGGTGATCCGTGCGGGTGCCGGCTACAACACCATTGACATCAAGACGGCCCGGAAAAAAGGCATTGATGTGATGAATACCCCGGGAGCGAATTCAAACGGCGTGGCCGAGGAAGTGATTGCCCTGATGCTGGCCGATGCCCGCCACTTAATCAAGGCCGATGCCTCCTGCCGCGCTGGCGATTGGGAGAAGAAGGCGTTCATGGGGCGTGAAGTGGCCGGAAAGACCGTGGGCATTGTCGGTCTCGGTAATATCGGGCGCCTCGTGGTGAAGCGTTTGTCCGGATTTGATTGCAAATTCCTGGGCTATGATCCCCTGATTTCCGCCGAGCGGGCGGCGGCCATGGATGTGGAATTGGTTGATCTTGAAACGTTGTTCAGTCGGTCGGATTATGTTTCCCTGCACATCCCTGAAACCCCCGAAACCAAGAAGCTGGTGGGCGTCAAACTTCTGAGTCTGATGAAGAAGGGGGCGACCATCATCAACTGCGCCAGGGCTGGTGTGATTGATGAGGATGCCTTGCGCAAAACCAAGGCGGAAAAAGGGCTTCGATTTCTGAATGATGTGTACCCTAAGGATGAGGCCGGGCCGAAGACGGTTGTCGATATCGCCGATATCATGGTTCCGCATCTGGGTGCCAGCACCAAGGAGGCGAACGCCATGGCGGCCCGTCGGTCTGCCGAGCAGTTGATTGAGTTGGATGAGAAGGGAGTCACATCCTACATCGTCAACCGCGATATTCCAGAGGGCTTGGACGAGGCCTATTGCATGCTGGCCAATACCATTGCCCGTGTTGCCCTTCATGTCATGGGGAAGGACGCGAACCTGAAACAGATCGAGACCAGTTGTTACGGTTCGCTTAAGCCCTACGGGGACTGGCTGATTGTTCCGGTGGTCTCTGCGCTCTGGAACGAATTTGACCGCTCCATGGATTCCAAGGCGGCGCAGCATTTCCTGAAGGGGCGGGGCATTGACTACCAGAATCGTGAGACGGATGCCAAGAAGGGGTTTGCGAATTCCATGACGGTGGATCTGACCGGAAGCGTTGATGTGTCAACATTGCGGCAGGTGAGCGTCCGAGGAACCGTGGCCGAGGGCACCATCATGATTTCCC
>CAIZMS010000376.1 GCA_903934155.1 uncultured bacterium
CAGCCCTCCAATGTGATGGTCCTGGATGAACCGACCAATGATCTGGATCTCGATACGCTCGATCTTCTTGAGGAACAGTTGGACGCCTACACGGGAACAGTACTCGTCGTCAGCCATGACCGGGCCTTCCTCAACAACATCGCCACCAGCGTTCTGGTGTTTGAAAAACACCCGGGCGATCAGACGGATCCCTGGCTGAAACCCGATGAAGGCTGGTATATCAATGATTACGTCGGTGGGTATGACGATTGGAATGCCCGCCGGGTACTGCCACCCGATCCGAACGCTTCAGAAAAAGCATCGGCCGCCAAGCCTGAGCCGCCAGCCCGCCGGAAACTCTCCTTCAAGGAACGCCGCGAATTGGAGGAATTCCCCAGCCGCATTGAGGCCATGGAGGAAGAGCAGACCCAGTGGCACGCCTGCCTGGCGGATCCGGCGTTCTTCAAGAAACCGAAAACGGAGGTGACCCGGGTCACAGAGCGCTCAGAAGCCCTCGCCAGGGAATTGGAAATCGCCTATAAACGCTGGGAAGCACTGGAAGCCCTCGCCGCCTCACCCGCCTGACCCGTTACGGGGTTGCTGACAATTCATGCACGCGGGTCGCGATGACAGAAAGTTCATCCTTAAGCTTGGCTCGCTCGGCATCAATCTCATTCCGTTTCCAATTGGCGAGAGAAGCCGCATAATCGGCATCCAATTCATTGAATCGTTCCTGAATTGCCCCAACCCGTTGATTTAACCTGACCAGTTCGTCCGTCCGGTCGCGATCTTTTTGATCCGTTTTGATCGCTTCCGCAGTCTGGGCCACTTGAGCCGAGATATCCGTGGTGGGGTATTGCTTCGCAAATTTCGCCCAAAACTCGGCCCGTTCGGAAGCCGGAAGAGCCGCAAAAGATTTGTCCGCCACAGTACGAGCCAGCGCCGCCGCACCCGCCTGGACTAAACGGATCCGCTCCGTTTCCCGTTGCTGCCGGAAATTCTTTTCTTCCAGATCCCGCTTGGCCGCCCGTTCACGGGCCTCCTCGCTGGACACCAGCATGGCATTCACGACCCGGCCTGTCACAAAATCGACCGTGCCCTGCTCGTAATAATAGGTGGTTCGGGTTCCGCCGGAGACGATTCCCTTGGGCTTGCCGAGCTTTTGCACGATACTCTCAACCGTGTCCCCATTCGAAACGGAAGGAGGAGCCTCCCCGGCAACTACAGGAAGACGCTGCATCAGGATCATGAGTCCAGACAGGAGAAAAAGAAAAGCTTTCACAGAATCCCTTCTGGTGGCAGGGCCGTCTGTCACCCGCCCAACTGCGCCATCACAATCTGGTTAACCAGTTTTCCGTCGGACTTGCCCTTCACCTGCGGCATCAAGGCCTGCATCACTTTACCCAGGTCTTTTTTCCCCGCAGCACCGGTCTCGGCGATGACTTTCCGAACGAGCGCTTCAATCTCCGCCGCGCCGAGTTGCTGAGGCTGGTAAGCCCGGAACAGTTCGATTTCCCGTTGCTCCTTGTCCGCCAGATCATTTCGCCCGGCCGCCTTGAATTGATCCACGGAATCCTGCCGCTGCTTGATCGCCTTGGCCACGATGGTCGCAACCGCCTCGTCGGTCGGATCTTTCCCGGCATTCACCGTGGCATCCTTAATCTGGGCATTCAACATCCGGAGCGCGGTCAGCTTATCCGGGTCCTGAGCTTTCATCGCAGTTTTGATATCCGCCAGCAACGCATCCAACATCGGTGATCCCATGGTTCAATTCTCCTTTTTTGATTCGCGAACGCCCTAATAGCCACACCCGGAAAAACCCCTATCGACAGTTTAGCCATATTGACTGGTCAGGATATCCGCAACGGTGGGATCAAGCTGTTCCCGGCGACGAACCTGATCAAAGGCGGCAAGAAGATCGGGCACGCGAACACGGGCCTTCTCCTGCCCCCCATACTGGCGCACGATCTGCCCCTTGTGCATCATGATGATATGTTCCGGAAGTTGTACCGCCTGCTGCATCGAGTGAGTCACCATCAGCGCGGTGAGTTTATCGCGCCGCACGATTTCCAGGGTGAGTTCCGCCACCTGGGCGGCGCTCTTGGGGTCGAGAGCGGCGGTATGTTCGTCCAGCAGAAGCAAACGAGGCCGCAACCATGTGGCCATGAGCAGGGTGAGCGCCTGGCGCTGCCCGCCGGAAAGCGTACCGATGGGATTATCAAGGCGATCTTCCAGCCCCAGGTTGAGCGTCCGAACACGGGCGGCAATCTCCTCCCGGGCCGATCGCCGCAAAGCCAACCCCAGGCCTCGCCTTCGGCCGCGCCGCATGGCCAGCGCAATGTTTTCGGCAATCGTCATCTCCGCGGCCGTTCCGGCGAAAGGATTCTGAAAAACCCGGCCCACCAGATTGGCACGCCGGTATTCCGGCCAGCCTGTAATCTCCTGCCCGTCAATACTGATTTGTCCCTGATCGGGCTCAAAGGTACCCGCCACCGCATTCAGCAGGGTGCTCTTGCCGGATCCGTTGGTTCCGATAATCGCGGCAAAACACCCCTCCGGAATATCCAAATCGACTCCGCGAAGGGCCTTCACCTCGTTAGGGGTCTTCGGAAAGAAGGTCTTCGTCAGTTTCCGGATGTTAAGCATGACGGCTTCCTTTTCTCAGTTTTCCAGCGACTGCTTTGATCCCACTGGGAAGCACCAGCGCGGCAAAAACGAAAACGGCTGTAACCAGTTTCAGGTCATTGGGATTAAGGCCCCACCGCAGGGCGATGGCCACCAGCAGGCGGAAAAGGATCGTACCCATGATGGCGCCGCACAGAGCCAGCCCCGGAGTCAGCCGGGCGACCAGCACTTCGCCGATAATAATGCTGGCCAGTCCCCAGACAATCATACCGATCCCCATCTGCACATCCGCAAAGCCCTGATATTGAGCCAACAAGGCGCCAGCCATTCCGACAAGGGCATTGCTACAAACCAGGCCGAAAACGAGCATGGCCTGGTTGTTAATACCCTGGGCGCGAACCATCTGGGCATTTTCTCCGGTGGCGCGCATGGCGGTTCCAATGTGGGTGAGCAGGAACCGGTAAATCAACACCGCAACAGCGGTCGTGATCAGCAAAACAGTCAACAACATGGCGGCATCGGTCACGGGCACAGGCCAGCCCAGAAACAGAATCGTGTCGACTCCCCCGGTAACACGGGTGAGCAGGCGGGCAACGGGCGTCGCCAGGCTGTCGACATTAAGCAGGGGCACATTGCTCCGTCCCATCACGCGCAGGTTGATGGAGTAAAGCGCCGTCATCACCAGAATTCCCGAAAGGAGCTCCTGAATCCGGAACCGGGTATGGAGCAATCCGGTGGCCAAACCCGCCGCGCCTCCCGCCAGGGCGGCCGCCAGCGTGGCAGACCAGGGAGACCAGCCGCTGATCAACAGAACGGCGGCGACCGATGCCCCGAGGGTAATCGAACCATCCACGGTAATATCGCAAAAACGCAGGATGCGGAAACTGATCCAGACGCCCATCGACAGCAGCGCGAGAATCAGTCCTATGGTAAACGCTCCAACAACCAGGGTCATGAGAGTGGCTCCGTTGAAAATTGAAGGGGAGCACACCAGCAGGCACCCCGCATGAACGCGCTCTGCCCGAGGCCAATGACGGGCCGGCTGTCCTCGATCAGGTGAAGCATGCCGCAGGGATCATTCTCATCAAAGACCGCACGCATGGAGGGCTCGAGCTCAAGCATCCCCTGCGGCAACGACCGGAATGGCAGAACGACCGCATGCGCATGGGCACGAATCTCCGGCCGGGACGGCAATGTCATGAGCGAGGGAATCGTCGCATGCGCGGGATCACGGCTTGCAAACGCCACAACCAGCGCCTGGGTCTGGCGGTAAACACGCTCCCCACAAAACGCCATCCAGTTGCGTACCTCCGGGAAATCCCCCGGCCGGTCGGTCGCCTGAATCAAGCCCGGCGACCGCGACAGTGACGCTCCCACCAGCCCTTCCACCTCGGCCAGAATAATCATGGCGGCCGCATCGGCTTGGGTCGCCTGAAAGACCTGCAGAAACAAATCTGAAAGATTCAGGAATGCACCCTTTTCTTCCGGACGGAACCGCAGCAGATGCGAGAAGTGGCCCTCTCCCCTGAGCGCTTGAATGACATGCAGGCGGGGCACAAAACGCTCCTCCTGCTCAAGATAGTCGGGAATGTCCGACCCGTCGCCCGGCAACCAGGCAAGACACCCGGCGGCGGCTACAAATTCTCCAAACCGGGGACGGACATCATCCAGGTCACGCCCGGCCGCACCAATGCCCAGGCCGAAAACCTGCTTGGGGAAACCGAGCTCGACCACATCCCCGGCCTCCACCGGTTTCCAGGGTTTCCATCCGCCCCCAACATGGGCGACAATGCGCCCTTTCGGCGCGAGAGTATGACTTTCAAAACGGATCCCCGGCACGTCCTGCGTCGCAACCACAGCGGCAGGCGCCTGCGCAATATCAACAGCTGGAACGCTACTTGCGTCCGCCGACACGGCGGCCGCGCAAATGAGTTGCTCCAGACCCGAGAGTCGCAAGGTATCCGCCACAAGGGCAGACGCCCGAATAATCCCGAACGAGCCTTTCACCGCCGCCAGCTCACGATGAATCCGGAGCAGAGAACGAATGCCGGCCGAACTGAGATAGATCAGCTCTGCGGCATCGATACGCACATGGTGATGCCCCTCCCGAATAGCTTCCTGAACCGCACCATGGAAGTGCTCGGCCCACGCGGCGTCCAAACGTCCGGAGACACTGATAACCGCATGATTCCCCTGGATCTGTGTTTCACACTTCATGGCTTTCCACCGGTTGTAATCTGAGCCTTCTTGAGCCACTCCGGAGACATGACCATTCCGTAATTCCTGATCAAATCCGGATTGATCATCAGGATTTCGGTGCGGGTATTGGCGAAAGGAATCTCCCTCGGCGAGGCGCCGCGCAACACCCGGACCGCCACCGCCGCCGTCTCAATTCCGGCATCATAGAAATCCCGGGCAAGCGCCACGGTCGCGCCATCACGCATCGCGGTGCTATCGAAACAAAAAAACGGCCGATTGGCATCGTGGGCCCGCTTGATGATCTGGGCAAATGCGGGTCGCGTGGTATTGTCTGAAAGCTGCCCGACGATCTGAATGTCGCGGCGCAGCAGTTCGGTCACCGCTTCCGTGACCTCCGCACTAGTGGTGACGGGAACGGACACCAGTTTCAGCCCTTCCTTCTCCAGAGCTTCCGCAAACCATTCGCGGTACAACTCACTGTTGATCTCGGCAGGAGAGAAAAGCGTCCCCACCGCCTTGACCCCGGGAACGGACTCCCGGATCAACCGGGCCATGCCCGCGAAGGACGAGCGGGTGGTAATTCCCGTCACGTTCGGCAAATGGTTGGTCTCGGATGTGCCGGCGCCGGCCCGAATGCCATCGCCAACGCAACCGAACACCACTGACAAATGATCCGCCTGCCGCAGTACCGCCTGAAGGGCTGGCGTGGAAATAGGCATGATCAGGTCAGGCTTCTCGGAACGGATCGCCACCATGATGCTGGTCAATGTGGTCATGTCTCCCTGCGCATTCAGGCACCGCACCGTGAAGTCGATCCCCTCCTTCAAGCCTTCCTTCTTAAAACCGTCCATGATGCCGCGCCGGGTATCCTCGGAAAACTGAGCGTCGTTGTAGAGGACAATCCGGATCTCCCAGGGACGGGTGCGTCCGCCGGACCATGCGACAGGTTTGCCGGAAGCGGAAATCCCGGGCTCAATAACCTCCTGCACACGAGTCGCCTCGACGGGAAGTTCGCGGGGCGAAACGCCGGCCAGCACCTTGGCCGCCAGATGCCCGGATTGCGCACCCCACGCCTCATAATTATCCCCAATCGCGCCGAAAGCGCCCTGCCGGACAAGTTCAGGTGAGGTCACATAAATAGGTATACCGGCGTTCTTGGCGGCATTGTAGATGGCCGGGAATCCGGTGATGACCAGGTTGTCGGCCAGGAGCATAATGGCTCCAGCCCGGCGCTGGATGACAGCTTGAGTGGCCGCCGACAGCTCTGAAACGGTGGAGGCCGTAGACTCGCACAAGGCCACACCGCTTTCCTTGCAAGCCTTGCGCAATTTCTCCACCGAGATCAGTGAATTGGGTTGGGCCGGATCATAGACAATGCCAACGGCCGCAAGAGCCGGGTCATGCTTCCGAGCCATCTCCAACAGGCGCTTCACGGGAGGATCGTCGTGTACGCCCGTGATCTGGGCCGGCCGACTCTCCGGGGTGAACAGCCCCAGGACGGCAGGATCACTCGCAACGGTGAAGACAACCGGAATATCCGTAATACGCCGCGCAGCCGCCATCAAAGCTGGAGTCGTGACGGTCATGATCAAATCAGGAGCCCCGGTCCGGGCGGCATCCAGAAGGGCGGGGAGTTGTGCCATTTCACCCTGGGCATTGTAATAACTTACCGTGAAGTCTTCCTTCTCCTTGAATCCGGCCTCGCGTAAGCCGCGCAACACACCGCGCTCCGCCGATTCCAGAAGCGAATTTTGCACCAGATTGACCATGGCGATGCGAAACGGACGACCCAAGCGGGCGGAGACATGGTGATAAACGCTGGCTTCCTTCAACAAGGCGGACGGCAGGGCCACCCCGAGATGGGCCGCCACAGCCAGATCGACGGCGGTTTCCATTTCCGTGCTCGGCTGGAACGGAATGGTAGCCGGGTCCTCGCCCAGAAGAACACGCGCAGCGATCTGGCCGGTATGACGCCCCTCGCCCTTCGCACTCGCACCGCAACTGTAAAGCGCTCCGGATCCCATTTCGCTGTTATCATCGGCCAGCAGCGGAATGCGCTCCTTCCGACAGGCTTGATCCAACGCGGAAAAGGCGCTGACAACCGTGTTGTCGGCCATTCCAAAGACCGCATCAACGCCGGAAACCAGTATCGACTGGATGGCCTGGGAGATTTCGCTGGAGTTGCTGATCGTTCGCTCGACCAGACGCATCCCCTGTCCGGCCAGGTAAGCGCGGGCACTCTCCTTCTCGCGCATGGAATTCGCATCCGACGGGTTGTAGACAACTCCAACGGTCTTACATGCCGGATAGAGTTCCTTGAGCCACCGGAACAGGCCCGGGCTGGGCGCCGTCCAGACCGCGCCCGTCACATTCGTCAAGTGATCGGAGAAACTCTTTCCGGCCCCAGCTTCAATCGGCGAGGAGACCGCGCCGAACACAACCCGCGCATTCCTGGCGACGACCAGAGACGCGCCCAGGCAGGGAGTGGAAAGCGGAATGATCAGATCAAGGTCCTGACTGGCAAGCTGGCGGGCCACCTGCGGCAGCATGGACATATCGTTATTCGGGTGAACGCGCTGCACCACCAGATTCCGCCCCTCGACAATACCGGCATCCCGCAATGTCGCCAAAATCCCGTCAATGGTCGTTTCAAAGATGGGATGGGGCCCGAAATAGAGTATGCCGACTTTGTAGATTCGCGCCTGCTGCGCCGGACGCAGGGGGGCTGTAACCGGCGGTTTAACGGCAACCAGAGATCGGGCCTGAGCGCGAATCTCGGCAGGAATGGACCACCCGGTAAATTCGGCCAGATGCGCGTCATTGACCGCCAACACCTCCGGAACAAGGTTTTCGACACCGAACGACCGGGGCGATACGCCCCGGAGAATCTTGCCGCCCATTTCGCCCACCGCCAGCCCCACGGTACGATAGGAGGCCCCTAATCCAAAAAGAACTCCCTTGGCCGCATCGCTCGGATCGTTACTGAACACCGGAATTTTGGAAGCCCTGGCCGCAGAAAGAATGGCACTGAGCGCCGAGATAGCAACGGTATCGCCCCCCACCCAGACGACTTCCGCACCCCGCGACAAAATGGATCGAATGGCTTCCGGCACTTCCGAGGTACTGCCGGCATTGGCCTCAATCAGTTCAATGCCCAACTCCTGACAGGTGAGGCGCGCCTTGCCGACGCACGCCTCCGAATTGCTCTCGCCGGGATTCCAGACAACCCCGATCTTGCACAACTTCGGATTCATCTGGCGGGCGATCCGGATGGCACGCGCAACCGGCTGGAAGGTGCCCGCCCCGACCAGGTGCAGCGGATGCTGATCCGGCCTGGATCCCGTGATTCCAACCCCTGCCCCGTAGGGATCGGTCACCGCCCCGAAAACATGAATGACTCGCCCGGCCGAATTGGCTTTGGCCACCGCCTGCATGGCCAGGGTGCTGGCCGTCAAGACCAGGTCATAGGCTCCCCCGGCCAGATCGCGGGCCAGCACATTGCCTGTCGCGTTATCGCCTGCGGCGTTGAAGAAACGAATATCAACATTGCGGCCGTGCTCAAAACCCTGCTGGCGCAACCCCTCAACAATGCCTTGTACGGTGTGATCCAGCAAATCGGTCGAGGCCCACTGCATGACCGCCAGGTGGGGCAGCGTTTTCTTGGCCGTCGTCCCCTGACTCTTCTGCCGCCGGTCCAGATCAGAGAGCAACAACATTCCGGACGCCAGAAGAATAAGCGTCACACCCAGCCAGACACTTTTAAAAAGCTTCAGCATTCTAGGCTTTTGTAATTGGAAAATCCTCAGGCGGTTTTAACCATCTCGTCAAGGCCGGCAATGGCGAAAATCCGCTTCAGAGCCGGCGACACATTGATGATCCGGAAATGATCCCGACCCATTTTTTTATAGATCTTCAGGCAGATCCTCAGATAAATCGAGGCCACGAAGGACACTTCATGCAGATCAAACACCACGGTTTCGGGCTGCTTCAGGAGCACCTGATCCACCTCACCCTCCAACGTCTCGCAAGACACGGAAGACAACTGCCCGAAAAACCGGATACGCGCTTCTTTTTCTTCGTAAACAACCTGAATCATTTTCTATTCCCCTTGAATTCCTAGTTATTGCGATCAAACAACTTTTCAGCCTGAGCGGCGCTGAATGACTCATCCATGTACTTGTTTTTGTCGAAATTCAAAAACCTCTGGTTTTCGCGCCGCCGGGCAACCCGTTGAATATTAAGAAGGTGTCTGGCCGTGACATTGTCGGAGGTGATGTTCTTCCCGCCCGTTCCACAGCCGAGCGTAAACGACGGACTGAGCCTATTGAAGATCCCGCCCACGGCACCCTGCGACGACGGAGTGTTCACCACAATCCGTCCTGCGTTCATGAGCAGGGAAAATTCCTTGATCACCTTTTCGTCATTCGCGTAAATTCCGGCCGTGTGCCCGACGCCGCCGTGGTAATTCAATTCAATACAGGTCTTCACCGCCGTATCAAATGAGTCCGCCACAAAGAAGGCCAGAATCGGCGCCAGGATTTCCGATGATAGCGGCTCACAATCCCCCACCTTGGTGATGGGAGCGATCAGAACCGAGGTATCCTCCGGCGCCGAAATACCAGCTTTGGCGGCAATCTTGAAAGCGCTCTGCCCCACGATGTCCGGGTTCATCAACCCCCGCTTGGAATCCCAAGCCACGGCGGTAAGTCGCGCCCGCTCGGCGGCATCCAGCACGCGCCCCTTCTGCTTCTCGAATTCAAGCAGAACAGCCGCGGCAATACTCCGCTCAACGACAATCGCCTGCTCGCTCGCGCAAATGGTTCCATTATCAAATGTCTTTGAAGCCAGGATCTGCTCCACCGCGAAGGGGATATCGGCCGAGGTGTGGATGAAGATCGGGACATTCCCTGCGCCTACGCCGATGGTGGGAGTTCCGGAACTGTACGCCGTCTTGACCAGCCCTGACCCGCCGGTCGCCAGGATCAAGGCGACATCGCGATGGCTCATGAAGGCCTGAGTCTGCTCACGGGAAACCGAATCGCACCACTGGATACAATCTTCAGGGGCATCCGCCGCCAGAGCGGCCGCATAGAGCAACTTCGCCGTCTCCACACAACACCCCTTTGCCTTTCCGGCAGGACTGATGATAACGGGATTACGAGCCTTCAGGCTGATCAGGGTCTTGAACATCACCGTTGAGGTGGGATTTGTAACCGGGATGATGGCCAGAATCGGCCCCATCGGCTGGGCAATTTCCACAATGCCGGTAATCGGATCATCGGAAATAATGCCCACCGTCTTGCAATCCTTGATGTCGTTATAGACCAACTGTGTCGCAACAACATTCTTGATCACCTTGTCCTGCCAACGTCCAATTCCGGTTTCCTCATACGCCATCTTCGCCAGCCTGACGCGATGGTTGAATCCGGCTTCGTAAACGGCCCGGACAATCCGATCCACCTGATCCTGGGAGTATTGGTTGAAAACGGCGGCGGCATGCCTGGCTTTCTCCATGGTCTGTTCAACAAACGGCTGCGGCGACGGGTCACTCATGGCATTTCCTTCTTCAGACTCGCGGGGAGTCCCCGCGGTTCAATTTCATAACACCAACCCCAAACTCACAATACTCGACGTCATCATCGACATTCGATGCTAGCTTACCCGATCCGACAAACGCAACAGAAAATCTTACATACAAAATCTCCCTACTGCCCACGGAATAGTTTTGACAGAAATGCGGAGAGTGATAGGGTCGCACGCAACACAATCAACTGAGAAGGAAGTGCTTATGCTCGATTTTGCTTACGATGCAGCCGGTCAAACGCTGATGTATAAATTCGCGGGCGAGCTCAACAGCAAAACCTGTGCAGACCTGACCCCGCTGATGGATCGCAAGCTTGCGGAGGTGACCCCTGCGCATTCCTCCAAAACACCCTCCGGAACATTGAAAATTGTTTTCGACCTCGCCAAGACATCCTATGCCTCTTCTGTTTTTCTGCGGGTCGTCCTCATGACAGCCAAAAAGGTGGCACACGGAAACTTTTCGGTCGTCAATGCCTGCCCCTTTATAAAAGATCTTTTCACAACATCCGGACTCGAGCAACTTATCCAGAACTCCTCAAGCAACATCGAAAGCACCCTTCACGAGAGCCGCGTGTTCCCACCACCGGCAAGGTTCGCTGATCAGGCGCTCCTGAAGTCAAAAGACGACTATATGAAGGAGTACCGTCGCTCGATTGAGCAGCCGGAGTCATTCTGGGCCGAAAAGGCCAAGCAGTTGTTAATGTGGGACAAACCCTGGGATAGCGTCCTGAACTGGACACCCCCCCATGCAACCTGGTTTAACGGGGGACGGCTGAACGCCAGCGCGAACTGCCTGGACAAGCACCTGAACACCCCGAACGCCAACAAGGCCGCCCTGATCTGGGAAGGCGAGCCCGATTCCGGCACCCTCCCCGGGGAGGAGCGGGTACTCACCTACAAGCAACTCCATCGCCAGGTGTGCCAGTTTGCCAATGTGCTCAAACGCAATGGCATCACCAAAGGTGACCGGGTGCTGATCTACATGCCCATGGTTCCTGAAGCGGTGGTAACCATGCTGGCATGTGCGAGGCTGGGCGCCATTCATTCGGTCGTCTTCGCCGGCTATAGCGCCCAGTCGGTAGCTGAACGGATCAAGGATTGTGATGCCAAGGTGGTTGTCACCGCCGATGGCGGCTACCGAAAAGGCGCCACGATTCACCTGAAGAAGAATGTTGATGATGCGTTGAACTGCCGCGATGCCGAAGGCACCCCCCTGTGCGGGTCTGTCAGGAAAGTCATTGTCCTGCGCCGGACCGGAAAGACCGTGGAGATTCAGGAAGGCCGTGATGTCTGGTGGCATCAGGAGATGAACCTTGTCAGCGCCGATTGTCCGCCGGAAATGGTCGAGAGCGAGGATCCCCTATTCATCCTGTATACCAGTGGATCGACGGGGAAACCCAAGGGGATCCTGCACACGACCGCTGGATATCTGCTGGGCGCAACACTCAGTCATCGCTGTATATTCGATATTCGTGACACCGATGTCTTCTGGTGTACGGCTGATATCGGCTGGGTCACCGGGCACAGCTATGTCGTCTACGGTCCGTTGATCAACGGCGCCACGGTCCTCATGTACGAAGGGGCCCCCAACCATCCCCAGCCGGACAGGATGTGGAGCCTTGTCGCAAAACATGGCGTTACCATTTTCTACACCGCGCCAACGGCGATCCGGGCTTTCATGCAATGGGGCAACGAATGGCCCGCAAAACACGATCTTTCATCCCTTCGCCTGCTGGGCACGGTGGGAGAACCCATCAACCCGCAGGCCTGGATCTGGTATCATGAAGTCATCGGGGGACAACGGTGTCCTATTGTGGATACGTGGTGGCAGACGGAAACCGGATCCATTATGATTTCCACCTGCCCCGGTGCCCTGGCATCCAAGCCGGGATCAGCCGGGTTGCCCTTTTTCGGCGTCCAAGCCGAGGTGGTCGACGAGGCGGGTCAGACCGTGCCGATGAACAGCGGCGGCAAGCTGATCATTCGTCACCCCTGGCCCAGCATGCTGCGCGGCGTGTGGGGTGACCCGGACCGTTTCCAATGGACCTACTGGAATGACTTCCCGGGACATTACTTCACGGGCGATGGAGCCCGGACCGATGCCGACGGTTACTTCTGGATCATGGGCCGGATTGATGACGTGATCAATGTGTCCGGCCACCGCATTGGAACCGCCGAAGTAGAGAGTGCACTCGTCAGCGATCCCGCTGTGGCGGAGGCGGCGGTGGTGGGTCGCCCGGATGACATCAAAGGCGCCGGACTGATTGCCTTCGTCACACTGAAAAGAGGCCAACTCGCCAGTCCGGAGCTCCGTGAACGGCTTCGCAACCAGGTGGCCAAGGAAATCGGCGCCGTGGCCAAACCCGATGAAATCAGGTTTTCTGAAGCGTTACCCAAGACCCGCTCCGGCAAAATCATGCGTCGCCTGCTGAAACAGGTGGCGGCGGGCGCGGAAATCACCGGGGATGTGACCACCCTGGAGGATTTTGGAGTCCTGAAACGCCTGAATGGTGAAGAATAACGGGGGCTATGCCCCTTTGTGATCGCTATGAGCGCGCCAATTTGCTGAAGGCTTCATTCTCGTTCTTAAAAACAGGAAAGAGATCCGTAAGGCCGGTCAGGGCAAACCCCTCACGAATGACAGGCGACAGGTTGCAGAAGGCCAGTTTGGCCCTGGCAGCCGCCGCTTTCTTTCCCGCCACGATAAATGACCGGAAAAAGACGCTGGAAAGACTCTGGACACTGCCCAGATCCACAAGGACACACAGCACGCCGGAATCAAACAACCCGCACAAATGCCGGGAGAGGGTTTCCGCCTGGAGCGGATCCAAAAGCCGCGCATCCATGACATGGAGGAGCGTGACATCCTGCCGAACTTCTTCAATCAACGTTATTCCGTCACTCATATGGCTTCTCCCATGATGTGGTTATCACTAACCGGTTTTTTCCTTCGCTCCGATCGTACTTCATGCTGTTCATCATTTTTCGCGTCAGGTGAATTCCAAGCCCCCCGATGGGGCGCTGCTCAATGGGCAGCGTGATATCCGGTTCGGGATGTTTCGTGGGGTCAAACGCCTTGCCCTGATCCACGACCTCCGCGGTGATCGTCGAGTCCTTTCGGCAAAGACGAAGGCACACCGTGCCGGGCTGACCTTCCGGATAGGCGTAATTCACAACATTGGCCACGATTTCATCAAGCGCCATCATCATCTTGCCCCGATTCTCCTCCGGGGCATCCAGACGGATCAGGGCTTCTTCCACAAAAGCAAACAGCTCCTTGAGATTATCGCGGCTCGCTTTTTTTTCCAGTGATAGCTCGTTCATAATCTACCGTTCGCCCCTGGCTCACCCCTCTGCCGGGAATTGCAGTTTTACGATTGAAAAATCATCATCCAGGGGACCGGCGCCGTGCATGGCGTGAACATGTTTCGCCAACTCCTCAATTTCCGGTCTGCCGACACTGGCGGCCCCGGCCATGAGCGAGGTAAGCTCGCTGAAGGTCCACAGGGTTCCATCCGGCTGGATAATCTCATAGACCCCGTCACTCAACAAGAACAGCGAACTCCCGGGCGGAAGAGCCCGCGTCTCGGTGCGGTACACCGTTCCCGGCATCCCCCCCAGCACCATGCCGGGCGAACCCAATTCGCTCACCGTCGCATGGCCCCCCGGATCCTGATGGATCAGCAATGACGGCGGGTGCCCGGCGCTGGAATAGCGCAGGGTTCGCGTGGACCGCGTATACACCCCGTACCAGATCGTGAAATACATGTTATTGTGCTTTTCCATCTGGAACGCCTCGTTGAGCGCCGTGAGCATGCCGCCAGGATCTGAAAAATCCGTGTTCGGCAAAGTCTGGGACCGGAGCACATTCATGGCAGAAATGGAAAGCAGTGCCGCGCCTACCCCGTGTCCGCATACATCGAGCAGGAACATGCAAAAGCGATCCTCATCCAGCCAGTGATATCCAAAAGCATCCCCCCCCAGCGAGGTGGAAGGAATAAACTGCCAGTTTGTGCGAACCGGGCCCTGGTCCAGCGGCACCGGCAGGAGTGATTGCACATAAGCGGCCGCCTCCGCCAGTTCGTCCGCCAGGGCCTTCTGACTGGCCAGCAGAGCCCGGTAGGCTTCATTGCGCTCCAACAAGTTGATGTAGCCCTTCGAGTGGTATCGTATCCGCGCCACCAGCTCAATCCTGTCTGGAAGTTTCACCAGGTAATCATTGGCACCCAGAGCAAACGCCTCCGCCTTGGTGGCGGGCTCCTCCTTGGTCGAAAGCACGATCAGCGGAGTATCCCGCAGAACGGGCTCCGCCCGGTAGAACTTCACCAGCGTCAACCCATCAACCTCCGGCATGACCAGATCCTGTAGAATCACCGTGGGCGCCAGTTCGCGGGCCATCTTGACGGCATTGGCCGGATCGCCACAGTAATGGAACTGGATATCCGCTTCAGGCGCCAGCATCCGGCGCACGGCCTCGCCGATCATGGCCTGATCATCCACCAGCAACACCTTGATCGCATGCCGCGGCAAATCGGTTTTCAAGAGTCCGTCGTTTGTGTTTGTCATGGTCTTCCTGATCAGGGGTTCGTCCCGTTATTCAATCCCCGCATAAGGGCGTCCGCGATCTCGCCCAGCGGCAAAATTCTTTCCGCAGCCCCCAGCTCGGCGGCCGCCCGCGGCATCCCGTATACAACAGATGTGGCTTTGTCCTGCGCAATCGTACGCCAGCCACATCGCCGCAGGGCCAGCAACCCCTCGCCGCCGTCCCGCCCCATGCCGGTCAGCAAGATGGCCACGCCCTGGGGAGACCAGTGGGCCGCCACACTCTTGAAAAACACATCCACCGAGGGACGATAAAAACACCCGGCCGGTTCGACACGGTACTCAAGCGTGCCGTGCTTCGTCAACACCAGGTGCTCATTGGTTCCCGCCAACCAGACAACACCCGCCTCCGGCCGGCATCCCGGCGTGGCCACCTTGACCTGAAGCCGGCAATTCGTCCCCAGCCAAAGCGCCAGCTCATGGGAAAACTCCTTGCCGATGTGCTGTATGATCACAATGCCCGCATTCACAACCGCCGGCAACCGGGACAAAATGTCAGCCAGTGCCGCGGGCCCCCCGGTGGAGGCACCCAAAACAACCAGCGGCAAACGACCCTTTTCCGGCGGAAGCACCGTCACATCACTCACCGCCGGGCTCATTACGGCCGGGCGGGAAATCAAATGACCGATGATCTCGATCTTGCGCAACAATGCCTGGGCGCCTGTCATTTGGCCATCCGTACCCAGAACCGGGGTATTGACCGCGTCCAGCGCGCCATGCCCCATGGCCTCGAACACGAGGCTCACATTGCCGTCGACAGTGGCCGTCACCACCAGGATGGGACAGGGTGAATCCCGCATGATTCGCCGGGTCGCCTCAACGCCATTCATCACCGGCATGATCAAATCCATGAGAATCATGTCCGGGCCATCCGCCGCGCATTTTTCGACGGCTTCAGCTCCATCGTGCGCCACCCAGGCGATCGTGTAATCCGGGCGACTGCGCACCACGCGTCGAAGGGCCTCCACGGCCATGTTCAGGTCGTTGACAATCGCGATTCTCATGGCTCTCCGATCACATCCGCAACCGTTTTCAAAAATGTTTCGTCATGAAAACTACTCTTGGTCAGGTAGTGCGTGGCCCCGGCCTCGAGTCCGCTCAAGCGATCCTCCTGGCGATCCTTATAGGACACCATGATGACCGGCAAGACCCGGAGCCTGGCGTCCTGCCGGATCTGTCGCACCAGCTCAATACCGTTCATGCGCGGCATATCGACATCACTGACAACGAGGTCGTAGCGGCCCATGCGGACCGTGTTCCACGCATCCATTCCATCCACGGCCACATCCACGGTGTAACCCCGGTTTTCAAGGAGCTTACGCTCCATCTCGCGAACCGTGATCGAGTCATCGGCAACCAGGATATGCTTCCGGGGCTTCGCCGCCGCAGCCTTCCCGGCAGCCTGAAATTGCTTGAGGCGTCCTCCGGAAAGAAGGTTCTCAATGGATCGCACCAGGTCCTCGGTGTCCATAATCATGACCGGCGTGCCGTCATCCAGCAAGGACACCGCGCTCACATCCCTGACCTTGCCCAGACGCGAATCCAGGGCGCGCACCACCAGTTTGCTTTCCCCGATAAACCGGTCAACAACCAGTCCGTAGGCACTGGCGCGGTCTCCAATGACCACAACCGGCCAAGCCTCGGGGCGGCGCGGGGTTCCGCCCAGCTCCAGCACATCACACGCCTCCACTAGTCCGATATGCCGCTCGTTCAAGGTCAGATACCGTCTCCCCTCCAGGGTCTGAATGTCCTCCGGCTGAACCACAACCAGGCGATCAATCCTGGTCAAGGGAATGGCATACGGATCTCCCGCAATCTCCACCAACAGCGTCCGCAAGACGGAGAGCGTAATCGGAAGCTGCAGATGGAACTGTGTGCCCACACCGGATCGGCTCTCCACCCGTACAAGGCCGCCAACATCCTGGGCCAGGTTGCGCACGATATCCAGCCCCACCCCGCGCCCTGAAATCTCGGTGACGGATTCGCTCGTCGAAAATCCGGGAAGGAAAAGGAAATCAAGCAATTCAGCCTCGGTCAGGCGACCGGCCATTTCCTCGCTACTGAGCCCGCGGGCCACCACCTTCCTGCGGATGCGATCCAGATCCAC
>CAIZMS010000377.1 GCA_903934155.1 uncultured bacterium
CGTAATCATCTCAGCCGCATCTCGGCCCGTGACCTGGAAGAATCCGTACAGCGCCGCACTGTCGAGCGTTACCAGTGGTTCCTCTTCCCGGCCATTCTCGGCTTCCTCGCCGTCGCCTTCTTTAGCCGGGGCCAGATCGCGTTGAAGAGAAAGACGAACATCGAACATTCAACGTCGAACGTTCAACGTTCAATGTTGAATGTTGGATGTTCGATGTTCGTTCTCCTCACCTCCACGCTCTTCGCTCAGACCAACGTCTCTTCACCGGTGGACCGCGACCTCCGGGCGCGGTCAGTGCCCCCCGGCCGGGAAGGGGCTCGTCTAGCCCAGAAGCTTTACCTCATGGGGAAATATGACGATTCGGCCGCCGCCTACCAGAGCGCCGCACAAACAGCCGCCACCGCCACCCGGGACGATTATCTTTTTAACGCCGGCTGCTCATTGCTCAAGGCGGGAAAAGCCGGGGAGGCGGCCGATGTTTTCCGCTCCATAACCAGCGTGGAGGGGGAACGCGGTTCTCTCGCCGCCTATAACCTGGGCTGTGCACTCTTTGTTGATTCCTCTCTCCCAAAATCTGACCCCAAACAACCCGACCCCTCTGCGCCGGAAAAGCGTGATAAACTCGTTAATCAGGCAGGTTTAGCCTTCCAAAAGGCGCTCTATCAGGGACTGGACGACCCTGATACCCGAAAGAATCTGGCCGTGGTAGCAGGACTCGCTCCTGCCGCAAAAGAGGAGGCTAAAATCGCCCGCCTGATGGCCGAGCATGGCCAGGCACAACCCGGCTCCCTCGCCGACACCATGCTGCTTCAGCAACGCAAGCTCCTCCAGGCTATCCCGAGCGCCTTCACCAACACCACCCCCGCCCTGATCGGAAATCTGGAGTCCCTGGCCGATGAACAGGATCAAACCGCCGACCTCATGATCCCGCTCAAGGGAAAGCTGCTCCAGGCCATTTCTCAATCGCAATCCTCCGGCAACAACACCAATGCCCAACAGCAACTCGCCCAGATCAATGCCTTCGCGGAAGCCATACGGGATCAACTTTTCGGCGTTTCCACGGCCCTGCGTGACCTTGACCGCTCCGCCGGTCCCTCCGCCGCACAGGCGGAGTCGTCCCTCTACTCTCTCTGGAAAGGGATCGCCGGATATCAACAACTGCTCCGGGAAGACATCGAGCGCCAGACCAATGCCATGGTCGCGGCGCAAGGCACGACCCGTAAGAATGACCAGTCGGAAGCCCTCATTCTCACAGGCCTCTTCAAGGAGCGGTTTGAGCAGACCGTCCCACCGGAAGGAATCAGCAAGCCCATTGAGCAAACCTCCACCAACCAGCCTGCCGACACCAATACCACCGAAGTCATTCTCTCCGCCGAGGATCGCGCCAAAATCGTCACCCTGGCCGACCAGGCGATAGCCGCTCAAACTGTCGCCAAGGAAAACATCACCACCAATCTCACCGTTGCCCTGCCGCACCAGCGCAAGGCTTACACCCTGCTCAAGGAAATCGAGAAACTCCTCCCCAAGGAAAATCAACCGCAGGACAATTCCCAACAACAGGATCAGAAGAACAATCAACAGAAACAGGATCAACCGAAGGAACCTCCCAAGGAGCAACCCAAGGAACAGAAAAAACCTGAAAAGCAGGAACCTCAAAAAGGCGAGATGTCGAAGGATGATCTGCAGCGGATGCTGGAGAAAGCCAAGCAGCGGGAGAAGGAGCACGAGCAGGAAAAGCGCGACCGCGACAACGCGATCCCCATGTCGCCCGCGGAAAGAGACTGGTGATGAACATGGGCGGCATTTTCCAATCCGTCTGGTTAGCCCTGCTGCTCCTGTTCCCCCTTGCCGCCTTCGCCGAGTCCCCCACGCTCGAGGTGAATGTCAACCGCGACCGGGTCTATCTCGGGGAATCCTTTCTGCTGGAGGTTAAGGTCGGCGGCGCCGACAATCCGGATGCCCCTGATCTTTCCGCCATCGGGAATTGCGCCATTGAACTGCTGGGAAGCCAGTCGGCCAGCCAATACAGCATCACGATCGTCAACGGCCGGATGAGCAAGACAGGCTTTACCGGGCGACGCTTCACCTACAAACTGACCCCCGCCACCGAGGGCCGGGTCACCACCGGCCCCATCACGGCCACCGTTTCCGGAACCCCCTTGACCACAACCGGTCCGGTCGTGACGGTCACCGGAATCACCCGACAGGAAACCGTCTCCCTCGCCGTCATCGCGTCACGGGACACCGTGCTCGTCGATGAACCTTTTGAGATCCGGCTCTCCATTAAAATACGCCGACTGCCCGGCCCCTTCGCGGATGTGGATCCGCTTTTCCCTGCCGATCCCCCGCATCTCGAGGCGGACTATCTTAACGCCAAGGAAATTGACGGACTTAAAGGCCCGGATTACCAGCGACTCCTAAATGAGCGAGTGATCCAGCGCAATCAACCCGGGTTCACTCTCAACAACTATACCGTCCAGGCCGACATGTTTGACTTCAGCGCCATGATGGGTCAGCAGGGCACACCCGCGCGTTTTAAGTTGGATCGCCGGGCCATCGAGGAAAAGGGAAAGGCCTTTTGGGAATACGGCATCACCGTTCCCTTCTCCCCGCTCTCGGAAGGCTCCTATACCTTCGGTCCCCTTATTTTTAAGGGAAATGTCCCCATCTCCGTGAATCCGCAAGGCAACGCCACGGGGGAATCCATCTTTGCCATAGGCAATGCCGCGATCGTCCGGGTCATTCCTCCACCCGAGGATACCCGCCCCACTTCCTACAGCGGAGCAATAGGAAGTAATCTTGTCGCGGAAGCCGCGCTGGACGCGCAAACCTGCAACGTGGGTGACCCCCTCAAGCTGACCCTGACCCTGTCGGGCGCCATCCAGATGCGAAACCTCACCCCACCCAAACTCAGCCTTCAAACCAACCTGCTGGATCATTTTGACTTCTATGACGAATCTGTGCAGACCGTGAAACAGGACAACCTGCGTCGTTATTCCTATACCCTGCGTCCCCGCCATGCCGGTTCATTCGAATTCCCGCCGGTTGAGGCATCCTTCTATGATGTCACCTCCCGCCAATACCGGATCGTCAAAACCGAACCCATACCCCTGAAGGTTCGGTTAACGGCGGAAGTGACCGCCGCCCAAGTGGTGGGCGGCTCGACTAATCAAACCATCATCCTGCATCGTCAGGAGGAATCCGCGATGCGTCCTGCCGGAATGCGCATGGATCCGGCCATCGCCGAAACCACGCCCCTGCTCGGCTCTCCGCTCCGGTTGCTGGGAGTCGCCCTCACCGGCCCGGTGATATTCTGCCTGGGCCTCCTGTGGATCCTGTTCAGGCGCCACCGGCCCGCCTTCCAGGAATCCCGCCGGCGCCGGGCCGCCTTTGCTCACGCCCAAACAGCCCTGAAATCAGAAAGCCAGGCCGATCCCTGCCTGATTCTGCGACGGTATCTTGCGGATCGGTTTAACAGCCGAACCGAATCCATGACCCCATCGGAGGTGAAAAACTTTCTGACCGGGCGCGGTATCCCGTTATCTCTGGCGGAGCAGTTTGCCACCCTGATGCAGCTCCACTTCAACGCCGCCTTTGAAACCACTCGGGCGGACTCGCCGGGCAGCACGACGGAACTGGAATCCCTGCTCGCCAAAATTGAGCGGCATCTCAATACGACCCGGGCCCAACCCGGTGCCCCTGAAATTCTTTCCTTCTTATTCGTCCTGCTCGCCGTCCTGCCGGGCATCGCTTCCACGCCTGCGGAACGAACCTTTATCCGCGATGAGGCCGCTGCGGAACTGGGGTCGGCACAATCCCCAAAGGATTTCCTGATGGCGGCCGAAACCTGCCAGAAATTGGTAGACCTGGGAATCCGGAATGCCCCGCTCTTCTACAATCAGGGAACCGCCCTGCTGTTGGCCGACAAGCCGTCGGACGCCATCACGGTTCTCCTTCGTGCCGAGCGCTACGGGGGCAGCGCCCCGGACATTCGACGAAACCTTGCCATCGCCCAAGCCAAAAAAGAGGGCTTCAAAACCCCAGTCATCTCCTGGCTCAGGATGATCCTGTTCTGGCACTATGGACTGGACTGCGCCTCACGAACTGTTCTGGCCGCGGCCGCCTTCTCCGGACTCTGGCTGGCATGGGCTTTGTTTAGTCTGGGAGCCCGGAGAACCGGGAAAACGATGGGCACGCTCTGCCTGATACTTCTGATTGGCTGGGGATCCAGCGTCCTGGCCACCCTTCAGCAGGAAAACCGAATCCAACGTCCCCTCTCCACCGGGACATCGGAGACCCAACCCACTCCCTGATCTCTCCCTTTTTTCTGTCCCTTTTTTCTTGTTCAGGTTCAGTCTCTTGCATAGCATCCCTGCCTTCCACACCGCACCTTAAACCAGGTCATGACAGAAACCGTCAAAACAATGGAGCACGCCGCCTCACCGCGGACAAACGGCATCGGCGAAAACGCCATGCCGGCGGTTGTCTTTTACAACTTCTCCGACCTGCTGGGTCAACCCGTGCGATACGAAGATGAGTCCCGTCCCTTCGGAAAATTGTACGATATCGGGGCCTCTACCCAAACCTCCTATCCTCTCTCCACCAGCCTGGATATCATAACCCGTCAAGGGCACACCATTTTACCCTGGAGCGCTGTGAAAGTGATGACGGCAAGGGAAACCATTCTCGCACGAGTTTCCGAGGCGGCGCCTATCGCCGATTTCTGGGCGCGCCGTGATGTGCTGGACGATCAGGTTGTGGATGTATCGGGCGCCCAGGTGTTGCGGGTTAACGATGTCCATCTCATCTATTCCGAAAACAAACTGATCTTCGGGCATGTCGAGGTTGGACTGCGTGGCATCCTGCGTCGACTTCGCTTCGAACGCTTCATTGCCTTTCTCGCGCAATGGCTCTTTGACTATACCCTCAAGGACACCTTTGTCACTTGGCGCCATATTCAGGTTCTCTCTCCAGGCGGCATTCCCGGTGGTGTCCGGGTCAATAAAATTTCAGAAGAGCGGCTCGCCGATATCCATCCGGCGGAACTGGCCGATATTCTGGAACAACTGGGCGTCAAGGATCGTCAGGTCCTCTTCAATTCCCTATCGGTCGAGACCGCCGCCGACACGCTCGAGGAGATCAATCCTGAGTTCCAGCGCACCTTGGTCTCGCAAGGGGAACCCGGTCGCGTGGCCGACATCCTGGAAGAGATGCCCCCTGACGAGGCCGCCGAGGTATTACGCGATCTTGGCCCCGATGCCCAGGGACTCATCAACCACATGGATCACGAGTCGGCCGCCGAGGTTCAAACACTTCTGGCGCACAAGGAGGAAAGCGCCGGGGGCGTGCTGGACACAAACTGTCTGGAGGCCCTGACCACTGAAACAGCCGCCTCCATCCTGGAAAAGCTCCGGGCCCTTCCCGAGGATGTCAAAATCTATAATTTGATTTACGTGGTGGATGAAAAGCGACTCCTGAAGGGCGTCATCAGTCTGCGTGGACTGTTCCGCGCCACGCCGGATTCCCTTCTGGGAACTATCATGGACGAGGTATTGGTCCAGGTTTTACCGGGCACCCGCCTGAAGGAAGTGGCGCGGGAATTTGCCAAATATGGATTCCAGGCCCTTCCGGTGGTCGACGAAAATGGACTGTTCATGGGTATTGTCAGGTACGACAGCGTTCTCTCCCAATTAGCCGATTTCCTGAAAGATTAACGGGGAATTATGACACGGTGGAAAAACTTCAAAGCGCATCTGGCCCTGTTTGCCCTAGTCGTGGGACCCGGCATCATCACCGCCAACGTGGACAACGATGCCGGCGGTATCGCCACCTATTCCGTGGCGGGCGCGACGTTTGGCTATTCATTGCTGTGGGTACTGGCTCCGACCTGCCTGCTCCTGGTGCTCGTCCAGGAAATGTGCAGCCGAATGGGCGTCGTGACCGGAAAGGGCCTCTCCGCCCTGATCCGGGAACGGTTCGGGCTGGGAGTGTCCTTCTACCTCATGATTGCGCTGTTCTTCACAAACCTCGGCAATGTGATCGCCGACTTCGCGGGACTTGCCGCCAGCGCCGAAATCTTCGGCCTGCACCGGTTTTGGGCCGTCCCGATCGGCGCCTTCCTGCTCTGGCACATGGTCATCAAAGGATCCTACAAAACCATTGAGCGGGTCTTTTTCGTGGCGTGTGTCTTTTATGTAGCCTACCTGATTTCCGGATTCCTCGCCAAACCGGACTGGTCGACGGCGGTCTACCAAAGCGTGGTTCCGACCAATTCCTGGACCAGCGCCTCGTTTTACATGATCGTGGGGATTGTGGGCACCACCATCGCGCCCTGGATGCAGTTTTACCAGCAGGCCAGTGTTGTGGAAAAAGGGATTCCGTTGAAACACTACCGCTACTCCAAGTGGGATACCATCGCCGGAGCCATTGTCGTCACAATCGTCTGCTATTTTATCGTGCTCGCCTGCGCCGCCACCCTCCACAAGGAAGGAATCATCATCGAAACAGCCGGGGATGCCGCCAAGGCGCTGAGACCGGCGGCCGGAAATTATTGTGCCGGTCTTTTCGCGTTCGGATTGATGAGCGCCTCATTGTTTGGGGCGGCCATCCTGCCGATTTCCACGGCCACCAGCATCTGCGAGGCCATGGGCTGGGAGCGCGGGGTGAACCGGAAATTCACCGAAGCCCCTCAGTACTACTCCCTGTACACGGTGGTGATTTTTGCCGGCGCGGCCGTAGCGCTGGCGGCCAGCAACAAAATGCTCGTCCCCATCATGCTCTTCTCGCAGGTCATCAACGGCGTCCTGCTACCTGTGATCATCTTTTTCATGCTGAAAATCACCAGCGACAAGACGATCATGGGCGCCCACGTGAACAGCCGGGGCTTCAACATCGTCGCCTGGTCCGGTGCCATCATCACCGCCTCGATCAGCGTCATCATGGTCGTCATGACCCTGATCCAGTAAACCAGACCGGCTTCATCCGACGGGCTTTACGGCTTTTTTCCAATCCGCCCGCTCTGCACGCCATCGAAATAAGCATCAGCCTCCGCCTCACTGGCAAAGATATTCAGGGACGGGGAGATGGCGGCGATGTCGAGGATCTTCCGGATCGGGGGTGGCACATGGAGAACCCCGC
Source organism: uncultured bacterium (assembly GCA_903934155.1). GTDB lineage: Bacteria > Verrucomicrobiota > Kiritimatiellia > CAIKKV01 > CAITUY01 > JAABPW01. The sequence continues at coordinate 7,138 of CAIZMS010000377.1, forward strand.
AGACCCCACCCGTAGCCTTGAGCTTCTTGTACGCTCCGAGTATGGCGCGCAACCCGGCCGAGGAGATATAGGCGAGATTCGTCATTTCGAATGTGATCGACCGAGGGGACGCCGCAAACAGGTATTGAAGCATCTGCTCCAACTGGGGGGCGGTGATTGAATCCAGACGTCCATCCAGCGCCAAAACAAAATATCCCGGCCGGCCTTCGGTGGATTTCAGCTTCAAACTCATAATGATTCTCCGTCCTCTTTAAGCTAGTTTCGATTACTTCCCGGCCATGAGCTTCCGAACTGCGGCAGTGGCGGCAACGGTCTCGGCGGCGCGCTTGCTGGCGCCCTCTCCCACACCTAATTTCGCCCCGCCCACAATCGCCTCAACAACGAAGTGCTTCTGGTGCGCAGGCCCCTCCTCGGAGACGCACCGGTATTCCGGTCCACACCCGTACAGCCGCTGCGAGAGTTCCTGCAATTTCCCCTTTGGATTCTCCTCCCACTCTTCCTGAGGGGTTGATCCAAGAAGAGGAATCAGCAGTTTGGCCACGATTTTTTCCGCCGCCTTGACGCCGCCATCCAGGTAGGCGGCCCCGATCACGGCCTCCAGGCCGTCGGCCAGAAGAGCTTCCCGTTCCCGCCCGCCTGCCCGCTCCTCGCCCTTGCCCAGTCGGATAAATTCACCCAGCCCGATTTCGCGAGCAACTGACGCCAGCGCTTTCCCGCTCGTCACGCGGCTTCTCAATTCCGTCAGGGTTCCCTCATCCCCATCCCGGTTCATCCGGTACAGATGAGCCGCCGCGAGGAATCCCGCCACCGCATCGCCCAGAAATTCAAGGCGCTGGTTGTCAGCCGCCACATCCTTGGTCTCATAACGGTAGGACCGGTGCATCAGTGCCATTTCCAGCAGCTCACGGGTGCCGAATTTATATCCCAGCCGCTTCTCCAACTCCCGGTACGGATTCGGTTTTCTTAATCCTAACAACATGGCGTGTCCTTCCTATGCCCGTGGATGAAATTGCTGATGCACCGACTTCAGCCGGTTCTGGTCCACATGGGTGTAGATCTGGGTCGTGGCAATATCCGCATGTCCCAACATTTCCTGAATCATACGCAAGGGCGCGCCATTGGCGAGCAAATGTGTGGCAAACGAATGCCGCATCGTGTGGGGCGACACCGTCTTTGTGATCCCGGCCCGCCGCGCAAAAAGCCCGATCTGCTTCCACACCGTCTTGCGGCTGAATGCCGTTCCGCGCCGGGTCAGGAAAACCTGCCGCACGGCCGGGTTCTTGGCAAAAATCGGCCTGACTTCAGCCAGATACCGATCAATGGCGGCGTCCGCCTTGCCTCCCACCGGCGTCACCCGCATCTTGTTGCCCTTGCCCGTGCACCGCAAATACCCGCTGTCGAGATGCAGGTCTTCCAGGGTCAGGTTCACCAGTTCAGAAACCCGAAGCCCGGAAGCATACAGCAGTTCCATCATCGCCCGATCCCGCACCGACAGGGGGTCGTCCCCGATCACCGCATTCAGAAGGCGCTCCACTTCCTTGACCGAAAGCGTACCAGGCAGCACTTTCCAAAGCCGGGGCGACTCCATGACCGCCGTGACATCTTTCTCCAGCAACCCTTCCTGAACCAGGTATCGGAAGAACACCTTGATGGCCACCAGGCGCCGCGAAATGGAATTCATGGCGAGCCCCCGGTCCCGTTCGTGCTCCAGGTAGTCGATCAAGAGTTTCCGCGTGACCTCCCGCGGCGCATGCACTCCCGCCGCCTGGGCAAAGCCTGAAAAATTCGCCAGATCATTCCCGTAGGCCTCCCGGGTCTTCGGGCTCAACCCCTGCTCAAAGGAAACATGATCCAGAAATTGTTCAACCAGGGCAATCATAGGGCGCTTAAATTTCCCAAGCTTGTTCCCGCAATCCCTTCGTCGAAACGAACTCAATCCGCCGATCATTCATCACGAGCGTCGCTTTGTGCGGAGCCACATCGATTCGTGCAGGCGCTCCAACCGAACGCGCCTTGAAAAGAGTGGCCAACAACAGGGCTTTCTCCACCCCGTCGCCCCGGCCGTAGTTCCACACTTCATCCGGTTGCGCCAGCCGACCCGGCTCATCATAGATGGAGTCGTCCGGCATGGCGGCAATCACCGCTTCCACCTCATCGTCCGTCATCAGTTTCGCCCCCGCCACCGACACGGGATTCCGTTCGAACGCGGCCTTCAGGAAGGGCCCCGGCTCCGTGCGGGCCAGATCCCGGTAAGCGTAAAACGCCAGATCGGCAACGGGGAGTGTGGCACGCAACGACTCCAGTCGCGCAATTACGGCCTCCCGCGTCATGTCGCGGGTAATCGCGAGCGGTTCACCCGCAGGCATAAACGTACGTTCCTCCGCCACGGGAAGACGGGGCTCAATGTGGCAGAACCGGATCAGGCTTTCCATCGCCCACTCGGCATTCAGGCAGGAACATGCAAATTGGGTTTTCAGCCGGACAACATCCTCCGGCCGACTCAAATCCGGTTTCTCCCGGCGCACAAAATCTTCCAGATCATTCAACATGATCCGGCCCGGAAGCGGCTCCGGAACAAACTGATCCATATCGATCTCCGCCAGCAGGGCGTCCCGAGTCGAGTCGGTGACCAAAGACGATCCGCCTTCTTCATATTGGAACGCCACTTCAAGCGGAACGAAATGATTCACGCCGCGAATCGCATGACGGAGTTGGAAGCACTTCTGCATATCCCGCTTGTGTCGCAGAAAATTCCCCATCACTTCATCGGTCAACGGCGTATCCAGAAAGGCCTTCACTTTCCCGACGAAGCCCTGATAGGCGTCCGGGCTGATGGTCGCCTCCGGGTAAACCGTGTGGATCCACCCGGTTTCATGGGCCACGACGGTCACATGCTCGTTTTCCAGGGCGCGTCGGGCCTGGGCGGAGAGTGCCGTCCCGTTGCACCACATCTTCTTGGTCACCAGCCGCCGGTTATTCGTCAGGATCCCGTCGTCCAAATCCACATAATTCTGGGAATGGAGCGGGGTGGCCATGAGGTAGATGTCCTTCAAGGGAATCCCCGCCACAATGAACAAAGCCGCGGCATACAATGCGGCCAGGGAGACGCATTCCCCCGCGCCGGTGGAGTAGCCTGCCTTGTGACGGCGTTCAACTTCGGCAATCAGTTCGGCTGCGGTATCTCTATAAACTTCATTTGGTGTCAGTTTGGACAATGCCATATTCATCTTTTCTGCTAGTAACTCATCACGCAAACCATGCTCGACAGTTGGGCCACCATTCTCGGCAACCCAATCAAGAAACATTTGTGAATCAAAACCTTGACAGTTAGCGTGATAGCAACAAAATGAACGATCTGCGGGTTTATACCTAGCTTCACTTTGCCCCGTAGTGTGCTTGGCATGGTTGGGGCATAGCACCGCAAGCCAACCCTCATTATTAGGGTTTGACATGATTAAACCCTGCTCATTGAGCCACGCCAATACGCTATCTTTGCCATTATCTGCAAGACGGATAGGTGTATTAAGCGCAGTATCCGTATCCGCAGGTATAACACCTAACGCTTCACATATCTCTGGTAGCGTGAACTCACGCTCGGGGTGAAATTCTAATAGACGGGGATGGAGGGGGTGATAAAGGGGATGATTAGAAACATTGAAACGTATGATCCTGGGATGGTTAGAAGCGGCATAATGTATACATATTTGATGAAATACATTTCGGAAAACACGGATGTCAAGGTGTTATTAAGTGGTGAGGGGTTGGAAGAGTTA
>CAIZMS010000378.1 GCA_903934155.1 uncultured bacterium
CGGGAAAACCGTAGCCGAACAACTTTTCCAAGGCGAGGATCCTGTTAATCAAACCATCCGGATCAAGAACATGCCCTTCCGCGTCATGGGCGTCATGACCTCGAAGGGCAGCGCCGCCTGGGGCCAGGATCAGGACGACACCATCATCGCTCCCTGGACAACCGTCCGGCGCGTACTTCAAAATTCCGCCTTCAATAATGTCAACCAGTTGATGTTCAGTCTGGTCTCCATGGACATCCTCCCCCAGGCCAAAGAGGAAATTTCCCAAATTCTCCGTCAGCGTCACCGGCTCAATGCCAGCACGGACAATGATTTCACTCTCACCGACATGACCGAGGTCACCCAGATGATCACCCAGGTCTCCAGTCTGATGACCATGCTCCTGACCATTATCGCCTCGATCTCGCTCGTGGTCGGCGGCATCGGCATCATGAACATCATGCTGGTAGCCGTCAGCGAGCGGACCCGCGAAATCGGACTGCGCCTGGCGATCGGAGCCCGGCGCCGCGATATTCTGATGCAATTCCTGGCCGAGGCCGTCGCCCTCTCCGGTGCCGGCGGAATGATCGGGATCGCCCTGGGCGTCAGCACCGCCAACATCATCGCCCGTATCAACCACTGGCCCGTGATGGTCTCCCCCGGAGCCGTCCTGATCGCCCTCACGTTCTCCGCGGGCGTCGGCATCTTCTTCGGCTTCTACCCCGCCTGGCGCGCCGCCCGCCTCAACCCGATCGAGAGTCTGAGACGGGAATAATCTTTCCGACTGATACTACTGCCTTTACATCCCGTCATTCGCATTGGTGATTTTCCTTGAGCCTTTTGTTGCTTGTCGTAATGTACTGGCTAACTATTTCAACAACAGGGCTGAGCGTGTGACTTTGAAAAATAGAAAATTTAAAAAAGTGGGCGTCCTGAAGGGGGGGCCTTCGTCGGAGCGGGAAATTTCCTTAAAATCCGGGGCGGCCGTCGCGAAGGGTCTTAAGGCCGCAGGATATGAGGTCGTTGAGGTGGATGTCCAGGGCCGCTCCCTGGATCTTCCTGAACCGGTGGAAGCGGTCTTCATCGCCCTGCATGGCGAATTCGGCGAAGACGGCCAGATCCAGAAACTGCTGGAGGCACGGCACCTTCCCTATACAGGCTCCAACCCCGCCGCCAGTCGCGCCTCATTTGACAAGCGGCTAAGCAAGGATATTTTCGTCAAAGTCGGCATCCCCACCGCCACCTACGAAGTGCTGGGCCCGAACGACTCATTAAGCATCCCCTTCCCGGTCGTCATCAAGCCGCCCTGCCAGGGTTCCACCATCGGCATCTTCAAGGTCAATGGCCCCGCCGAATGGGAAGCCGCCTTTCGGAATTCTCTCCGTTATGACGGCGAAGTTCTGGCCGAAGCCTTTATTCCCGGTCGGGAACTGACAGTCGGAATCGTGGGCGATACCGCCTTCCCGGTAATTGAAATCCTCGCGCCAGACGGCTGGTATGACTTTACAGCCAAATATGGCAAGGGGCAGTCCCGCCATCTCTGCCCGGCCCCGCTCGATGCCGCCCTCGCCGAAAAGGCCAAGCGAATTGCTCTCGCCACTTTCACCGCGCTGGGTTGTCGTGGGCTCGGCCGCGTGGACTTCCGCCTGACGGATGCGGGCGAGCTTTATGTTCTCGAACTCAATAACATTCCGGGATTCACCGAAACCAGTCTGCTTCCGGAAGCGGCACAGGCCGCCGGAATCGGTTTTGCGGAATTGTGCGCGACAATCATGGAAATGGCCCGGGTGGGATAAGGACAATCGTTTATGTGGTTTGGAAAATCAAAACATGAGGGCGAAAAAAACGAGCGCCGGGGCAGCTCCGCGAAGGGCAATACCCGTCGCGACCAATCCACGGGAAAGCCGCCACTTCCGAAAGTAGTCTGGATTCCCCTCGCCGGAATCCTGGCCATCGCGGTGGGCGCGCTCCTGACTTGGAAAATCGGCGCAATCCTGTTCTGGGAAAACCCATCTTATACCATCAAAAGTCTCGACATCCATGTGGATGGCCCGACGATCACCGCCAGCCATGTCCGGGAATATATGGGCATCTGCGAAGGCTCCAACCTGTTTTCCTCCAACCTCCAAGTATTGCGATCCAATTTTCTCAAAAAAACCCCGATTGCCAAATCCGCCACGCTTCATCGCCGCCTTCCCGACACCCTGATCATTGACATCGTCGAGCGAATCCCCCTGGCCCGCCTCGGACGCTGGGGCGCCCTCGCCGTAGATCGTGACGGACATGTCTTCAGCCTGAGAGCGGGGAGCCGTGAGTATCCCGTCATCAGTGGCTGCGCCCCTGAAAACCTCAAACCGGGCGCCCGGGTCGATCAGAATGTCATGAACGCCATCGAAGTGGTGGACGCCTGCAACCGGACCAAGGTCGGGGAGCGCGTCAAAATCGCCTCACTGGATGTTTCACAAAAACAGTATATCGACCTCTATCTTGCGGCAGGCGAGCGAGTCAAACTGGGCTGGCCGGACATGGAGTCTCCGGTTCCGGATATCCGCCAGCGCGTGGATCGTAAACTGGGAGCACTTGCCGGGGCACTCAGAGCTTCGGAGGAACGTGGCCGACGACTAGTCAACCTGGATCTCACTTTCACCGATCAATATGTTCCGGGGCAGGAGTATTAAGAGAGGGAATAAGGGGGTCAGGGGTTAAGGGATTCGGGGATTCAGATGGTTTGGCATTGAAATCGCCCCCTAATTTGGAGAGAGTGAGGGGCTTTTTTGGGGGATTAACTGAATTATGGGATTGGCTCCAATAGTTGCGCTGGAAATCGGAACCTCGAAAGTCATCGCCCTGGTGGGCGAACTTCGTGAGGAGAACCATATTGTCATCACCGGCATGGGGGAACACAGTTCCTCCGGGGTGCGCAAGGGCGAGATGGTGGATTTCGAGAACGCCCGGATCTGTGTCAAGGAAGCACTGGGAGCAGCCGAGGAAACCGCCCAGGTCGCCATTCACCAGGTTCATCTCGCCTTGTGCGGCGGCAATATCCAGAGTCTGGTGAACCGGGGAACCATCCCCATCACCAATACCACGGAGGGCGTGACCCAGGACGATGTGGAACAGGTGACGGAACTCGCCCGCTCCGTCACCCTGCCTCCTGATCGCCAGATTCTTCACTCTATCGGACAGATTTTTTATGTGGATGGCGAACGGGTAGCCCGGCCGGATCATTTCGACTGCTCCACGCTGGCGCTCGATATGCTTCTCCTCCATGCCCAGAACAACCACCTTCGCAATACCGTCCGCCTGTTACGCAACGACCTGAACATTGACGTGGCCGATACGGCCTTCGGAGGACTCTGCTCCGCCCTCGCCGTGCTGACCCCCGAGCAGAAAGAAGGGGGCGTCCTGGTAATCGACCTCGGCGGAGGCACCACCACCTTTACCGCCTACGCAGGAGGAATTTTCGCCGCCGCCGGCGCGTACGCCATCGGAGGGGATCACATCACCAACGACATTGCACTGGCCTTCAACATCCCCCGTTCCCAGGCAGAGCAACTTAAAAAAACCGATGGAAGCGCCATTGCGGAACCCCCGGGAACCCGGCCGCCCCGCATCGCCCTGCCCGCCGAGGTCGGCTATCCCGGCCGCAATGTCAGCCTGTCCGGCCTCCAGACGGTGATCCATTTGCGCATGAGTGAAATTTTCCAACTGATCCTGCGGGATATCGAGCGAAGGGGCATCGGCCACCAGATTGGCGCCGGCGTGGTTCTGACCGGCGGCGGAGCCCAAATGAAGGGGCTGATCAAACTGGCCGAACGGATTTTCAGGACGCCCTGCATGGTGGGCCGGCCCATGGGCTTCAGCGGTCTGGCGGCGGCAACCGAAAAGCCGGAGTGCTCCACCACGGCCGGACTACTTCGCTACGCATTCAAGAACGCAACGGGCGGACGCCGGAGACGACCGGTTCTGGAATCACTGATCAGCATGTTTACAGGACGTTGAGGCGGGAGATCATCAGCAATGAGAAGGGTTGACAACATCATGACCACGGCACGGATCAGCGTGGTCGGAGTCGGCGGCGGCGGCAGCAATGCGGTCGACAGCATGGCATCCCATTGGGAAAACGGCCCCTCCCTGATTGCCATCAATACCGACGGGCAGGCCTTGGGTGCCACCCGGGTTGCCACACGGCTCCAGATCGGCGAACCCCTCACGCGAGGAATGGGCACGGGCGGCGACGCCAAAATCGGAAAACTAGCGGCGGATGACGCCTTCGACTCCCTGCAGGGATTGTTCCGGGGCATGGATCTGGTCTTTGTGGTCACGGCCCTGGGCGGGGGCACCGGGACCGGCGCGGCCCCCGTCGTGGCACGCTCCGCACATGAAACCGGGGCCCTCGTGATCGCCTTCGCCACACTTCCCTTTCAGTTCGAGGGAGAGCGCCGAATGGCCCAGGCCCGGCAGGGCCTGATTGAATTGCAGGATCAGGCCGATGTTGTGATCGTGATCCCCAATCAGGCGCTTTTCGCCGCCGCAGGGCCCAACGCCACCGCCGGGGAAGCCTTCCGCCAAGCCGACTATTTTCTGGGCATGGGAGTTTTCGCCATCTGGAAACTGCTCACCCAACGCGGCATCATCAATCTTGATTTCGCCACCCTCCGGATGGTGGCCCGGTGCAGTGGCGGCACCAGCGTGTTCAGCTATGGCGAGGGCAAGGGCCCCATGCGTGTCGCCGATGCAGTGCAGGCCGCCCTCCACAGCCCCCTCCTTGATAATGGAAAAGCCCTGGCTGAATCGGAATCCATCCTGGTCAGCATCCTCGGCGGGCCCGACATGGGGGTCCGCGAAGTGGAAAGCATCATGTCCGCCATCGAAGGCGCGGCGAGAAAAGAAGCCCACATCCACATGGGAACTGCCATTGACGACTCCTGGCAGGACACTCTCGCAATCACCCTCGTGGCCTCCCGCTTCTGGCGCGGCGAGGATGA
>CAIZMS010000379.1 GCA_903934155.1 uncultured bacterium
CCGCCATCGCTTCAAAACCATACGGTTTTTGAAGAAATCCGGCCAGTCCCCAATCTTCAAATCGACTCATAACGTCTTCCTTGATATACCCGCTACAGAGAATCACCTTCACCTCCGGATTTAATTTCCGAAGTTCCAACAATGCCTCATGACCGTCACATTGCGGCATGGTCAGATCCATAAGAACACACCGGATGTCAGCCTGATTTTGCCTATACTTCTCTACGGCATCAATCCCATCCACGGCCGCCACAGCCCTGTACCCAAGACGTTCAATGAATTTCAACCCCAGTTCCCGGACCGGCTCCTCATCATCCGCAAGCAGGATCGCGCCATGTCCAAGACATCGCTCCATTTCCGCGGGTCTTGACAACGATTTGAGTGTCAGGCGCCCGACAGGAAAAAGCACGCGAAATGTGGTTCCATGGCCCTTCTCACTGCAGACATCAATGGTTCCGTGGTGGCCCCTGACGATCCCCAGCACAGCAGCCAAACCAAGCCCCCGCCCGGTAAACTTGGTTGTGAAAAATGGATCAAAAATGCGCGACAGGATGCCCTGCTCCATTCCGCATCCCGTATCCCTGACTTCAATATAAACATATTCCCCTTCCGGCATCGTTTCGTTCATCCACAAGGACGCAAGCATTCCCGCATCACACCAAATGGTCCCCGTCTGAAGGGTAATCACCCCGACTGAGTCCCCGATCGCCTCTGCGGCATTAATCACCAGATTCATCACAATCTGACCAATCTGTGAAGAATCCCCATCCAGCGTCTTCAAAGCTTCATCGAGTGAGTAAAGTATGGTCACTTTTTTACTGACCGACACCTCCAGTATACCCACCATCTCCCTGACCATGGCGTTTAGGTCAACTGCATGAATCTGGCTGTGCCCCCGTCCCGAGTAGGCCAGCATCTGGCTCGACAAGGAGGCTGCCCGATTGGCCGCCGTCTCGATATCACGAATATAACCAATCGCCGGGGTTCCGGGAGGAGTCTCAAGTTTGGCCAACTCCGCATTGCCCAGAATCGCCATCAGGATGTTGTTGAAATCGTGGGCAATGCCGCCTGCCATGACTCCAAGGCTTTCCAATTTCTGAGCCTGCCGGACTTGAGCTTCGAGCTTATCGTGTTCAGCCTCAATTCGCTTTCGTTCCTCGATTTCGAGCTTGAGCTGCTTGTTCTTCAGAAATAACTGCTCCGTCCGCTCGCGGACACGTACTTCAAGTTCATCATGAGCCTTGCTGAGGGCTTTTTCAGAACGATCACGCTCACGATTCACCAAACTTCGCGACACCAGACTCGCTACCTCAAAAGCGAATCGCACTTCGTCACTCGACCATTTCCGCCCCAGACCCGTCTGTGAAAATACAAGCACCCCTCCGACTTTCCCAAATGGCTTGAATGGAGCGAAGAGCGCAGCCCGACTCTCCAATCCCACACACAATTCCTTTAAACCAGGGATGCTGTCGTCAGACACAACATCGGACACCGCCAAGGTACGCCCCTCATCAAGAATGGCCTTCAGGGCTTTAGAGTTCTCCCCCGAAAAGATTTCCCCGGAAACATGAAGCCCCCGGGCAAGATCAAAACGATCTTCTGTTAGAAATTCCGCCTTATCCGCAATACTGGATATGATCCACACCTGGTCAGCCCGGATTACCCGGCCAACTTCCTCGGTAGTCCTTTGCCAGGACGCCAAGAGGGATCCCTCCCCCAATCCCTCTGAATCAACCAGTTTCCACAGGGCGTCCTGCTGACGTTGGGCGATCACCATCGAAATATTCCGAAGCTCAGACTCCTCTCCGATCCTGAGCCAAATGATCGTGAACGTCATCATCAAAAGCGAGAGCAGGGCCGTAACCAGCAATGGCGTGAGTCGTTTTTGAAGGAGGGCCTTGCCCCACAGGGTATCTGCCTGATCTACCCCAAGAACCACTAAAACTCGCCCGGATTCCGGTTCCGTAATGGGCAGATAAGCGGAAACAAAATGCTCCCCGTGATTCGATTGGATTTGCTGCAGGCTCACCCCCGTGCCAGATTCAAATACACGAGTGACACCAGCCAGTACATTCGGACAAACCTCTCCGGAACAGGCATTCTGAAAATCAGAAACACCCCGATACCGGGACGGTTCCACCTCAAGGAGAAGCTGTATTTTTCCCGCCACCCGCCGCATCAAGGAAAGGGACCGGATATCACTCGACGAGTCAGCGATGTATTGGCATTGCTCCCTTAATCTCGTGTAATCCGGGCCGGAAAAGTCTGCTCCGATTCCGGAAAGATGCATCACCCGTTCCGGATTAATGGCCGCCACAATCAGCCGGCCCAAATCCAGAAGCCTCACCCTAGCCTCGCCCTGGGCAACATGCTGCACCTTTTCAGTCATTACAAAGCCACTAATAAGAATCATCAGGACAACCACGATGGCTAAGCACTCCAAACGCATAATCCACTTGATCGCCGTCCCGGAAAAACGCGCCATTCTCCAGATAAAATGCTCATGCCAAATGATCAGGGCAATCGTGCAGACCGCGCCGCACCGAAGCAACTGAACAGGAATTCCAGTGGCCGATAAAAAGAATTCAGTATTGAAAAATGCGGCCAGCCCGAAGTCCACTTTGGGCGCTACCAAACCTGACAAGGTCGCATAACCGACCATGGCCATGGGGGCAATCCAGTGTCGGAAATTCCGCCCCCCCCCCGGAAGCGGAGCTCCCCATTGCCATAGCGCTATGGCGGCCAGTAATCCGCCCGGAAACGCCAAAACATAGCGAGCCGTCGACAAAAGACCGAAATGCCCGAACCGAACCGCCACGGCCCCCAGCAGGCACAAGGACGGCACATAGATCCACCATCCCGCCCGGCCAACACCCGCCCACACCACATTACGACGCCCAAATTCAAACAGAAAGAGGAAGGACAAGACAAGCAGAACGGAATGCGTAAATGTCAGAAAAGCGGGTTCACCCAATGCAGGCAACACCATGCCGACCCATTCATTGAATCCATGGACAATGGCAAAAAGTCCAAGCCAGATCCATGACACCCCCTGCTCCCGGATTTGCGCCATGGAAAAGGCGACCATGGCCAGCAGGAAGAAGGCCAACCCGTATATCAGGAATACAAAATCAAGATGTCCAATGAAAAACGCCGTCACAAAAACATCCTCCGTCAACTATTTCAAAAGGGGACCCGATCACGCTCATTTCAAAGCTTGTCGCAATTGGAGCAAATTTTTCTCCATCAAATCAAGATAGGCACTCGTCGACACCGACCCGGAAACCACGGGATCCAAATTATAAACCACCGCTCCGGTTTCACGAGAAATCGCTTCGGCCGACTTGGCTGAATACTGAGGTTCCACAAAAATAGCCTTCACATCACTCGCCTTGACCTTCCGGATCAATGCGGCCAGCTCACCCGCCGATGGCTCGGTTCCCGGCTCCCGCTCAATCACCGCAACCACCTTCAGTCCGAATTCACTGGCGAAATACGGAAAGGCTTCATGAAATGTAATAATGTCCCGCGTCCGGAGTTCACCCAACTCCCGATCCATTCTCGCTTTGAGGGCTTTGAGCTCCCCCTCATATCGCGAGGCGTTCGCCCGATATGAATCGGCATGAACAGGATCCCAGGCGGCCAATCCAGCAGCAATCGTCTGAATCTGTCGGATGTGGCGGGTCGGACTGAGCCAGACATGGGAATTCGTGACACCCTCCGTGACCAGCAAATCAATTCCGGCGCTGGCATCAATGATCCGGGTAGCCGTCCGAAGCCGAAGCAGACTCTCTCCAAAAGACTCCATCCCCGCGCCGTTGGCCACGACCATATCAGCCTGTGCCAAAATCGCCCGATCGCGTGGAGTCAGTTGGTAATCGTGCAGACAGCCGGTCGTGGAAGCCGCCAGATTAACCACCCCAATCCCCTTCACCCCGGCGGTCACATTCATCACCGCAATCTGGATTGGGTAGAAGGTGGTGACAATTGCCCTGGACGCCCCCTCTCCTGCGCCGCAAGCGAATCCCGCCAGTATTACCCAAAGAAAAAAGACCATCAGGATTTTATTCATAGCTCACAACTCCGGCTGATGGCCGAACTATAACGCCACTCCCCGCCCATGTCCACAGGCTTCATAATTCTATTTCCATCGGGAATTGCTTGCCAAGAACACCCTTCATCGGGAGAATGTCCTCCCATAGCCAGTTTATAAAGGAGTAACACAATCATTCATGAGCAATAAAACATTTGTCCTGGATACCAACGTCCTGTTACATGACCACACCTGTATCGAATCCTTCGCCGACAACACCGTTGTCCTCCCCATGCCCGTCATCGAGGAACTCGACAAGTTCAAAAAAGAAACCAATGAACTGGGTCGAAACGCCCGCGGGGTGATTCGCCGGCTGGATGCGCTTCGCGAACACGGCCGACTCGGCGACGGTGTCAAAATGGATAATGGAGGAACCCTCAAAATCATCGTCGGCTCAAGACCAGTGGGAGACAGCGGGCTGGAGGAGGAGATCCCTGACAACAAGATCATCCGCGTGGCCTATTGGCTCCACAAGCAGGGGGAGCGCGTCTATTTTGTTTCCAAGGACATCAATGCCCGCATCAAGGCGGATGCACTCGGCATCGAGGTCATGGACTTCGAAAAGCAGAAGATCAACTTCGACGAACTGTTTTCCGGCTATCGGGAAGTCACCGTGAAACCCGAGGTCATTGATGCCTTTTATGCCAACCGGAGCGTGGAGATTCCCGATCTGGATCTGCTTCCCAACGAATTCGTCAACCTGATCTCTGAAGGCACCGAGCACCTGACCGCTCTGGGCCGCGCGGGCGGAAATGGCACCATCGTGCCGATGAACCCGAAAATCGAAAGCGTCTTCCACATCAAGCCGCGCAGCCGCGAGCAACGCATGGCCCTGGAACTCCTGATGGATGACTCGGTGCAATTGGTGACGCTGGTCGGGCAGGCTGGAACCGGGAAAACCCTGCTGGCTCTTGCCGCCGGTCTGGAAAAAGTCATGGTTCAAAAACGGTACGACCGGATTCTGGTCACCCGCCCTATCATGCCCTTCGGAAAGGACATCGGGTACCTGCCGGGGCACAAGGAGGAGAAGCTTGCCAACTGGATGATGCCGATCTTCGACAACCTGACCTACCTCATGCTGAAGACCAGTTCCAATGAACATAAAAATACTGTCCGGGAAAAAATCGAGAAACTCCAGCGCGATGAAATCATCGAACTGGAGGCACTCACCTACATCCGTGGACGTTCCATCCCCCGCCAGTTCGTGATCGTGGATGAGGCACAAAACCTGACCCCGCATGAAATCAAAACCATCGTCAGTCGCGCAGGGGAAGGCACAAAAATGATTCTGACCGGCGACCCCTATCAAATCGACAATCCCTATCTCGACGCCAGCAGCAACGGTCTGGCCTATGCGGTGGAACATATGAAAACCCAGTCCCTGCACGGCCATGTGACATTAACCAAGAGTGAGCGCAGTACACTGGCGGCACTGGCGGCAAGTCTGTTGTAAGAAGCTGGACGCCAGGAATCAGGAGTCAGAATGAGTTCAGTGAGTGTCACATCGATAGCCGCTTGTTTCGAGGCAGAGAAAGCGCGATACATCCGCGAGTGGCAGGAGTTCCTCCGGTTCCCCAGTGTCAGCACGTGCGCTGAACATACGGAAGATTGCTCCCGGTGCGCCACATGGTTGGCCAATCATCTCTCTGCCATGGGGTTCACCACACGACTGATCCCCACGGATTCACATCCGCTCGTCTTTGCCGAACGGGCCGGGAAGCCGGGGTTTCCCACCGTCCTTTTCTATGGGCATTACGATGTACAGCCCGAGGATCCGGTGTCGCTTTGGAAAACGCCGCCCTTCGAGCCTACCCTGCTCCGGGGCCGGATGTTTGCCCGGGGCGCACAGGATAACAAGGGCCAGCTTTTTGCCGCGATCAAGGCGATTGAAGCTCTGATCCGTGCCGATGCACTTCATGTCACGCTAAAATTCCTGATCGAGGGTGATGAGGAAACCGGCGAAATGCCCATCATCAAGGTTCTTCACCGAGAACAGGCAGCCCTCGCCGCGGATATCGTCATGGCGGCCGACACCAGTGCCGTCAGCTCCGGCGCGCCAACCATTACCATGGGCTTGCGGGGCATTGTCCACCTGACCGCCGTCCTCTCGGGACCTGACCACGACCTACATTCCGGCGTCCACGGCGGGCGTATTCCAAACCCTGCCAACGCGCTCTGCCGGATGATCGCCTCGCTACATCACGACAATGGACAGGTGGCGGTGGACGGATTCTATGATGGGGTTCAGGATCCCACGGCCG
>CAIZMS010000380.1 GCA_903934155.1 uncultured bacterium
CACTATTGCGATGGCACGGAGGAGCTTTACGATCATGAGAATGATCCTTGGGAATTCACCAATCTTGCCGGAAAACCGGAGCATGCCGGTGTGATTTCCGAAATGAAGAAATGGTTGCCGATAACCGAGGTGCGTTGGGGAAGTGGCAAGACGAACGATCAGGGGAGCCACGCCAAAAAGAGGGTAATCCGGGAAGTTCAAGGCAGTGACGGCGACGAATGATATGAAGCACTACAACCTGAGTGTTTCCAAATATGGGGATCATACGAAATCGGCGTCGAAATCAATATTATTGCCGAAAATTATATGAAAAGAATGAATGTAATGCCTGTCTGGCTGGGAATAATATTATTGTCGATCATGGCGGCTGGGGTACTCCACGCCGCCGAATTGGTAAATCTCCGGTGTGAATCACGGGAGAATCCGCGTGGCATTGATTGTGTCCAGCCGGGACTTTCGTGGAAAATGGCCGATTGCCAGTTGACGACTGGGGCAATGGCCCGGGGGATAAGGCAGGCGGCGTACCAGATCATTGTGGCGAGTTCAGAGGCCCTGTTGAATCACGATACAGGTGATCTGTGGGATTCAGGGAAAGTGGAGTCGGACCAGTCTATTCATGTGGCTTATGCCGGGAAACCTTTGGTAAGCGGTCAACAGTGTTTCTGGAAGGTGAAGATCTGGACGAATGCAACCGCAACCCGCGCCGTTTCGTCATGGAGTCGGCCGGCATCATGGAGCATGGGCCTGTTGAATCCGGAAGATTGGAAAGCCAAATGGATCCAGTTCGAACCCGTGACCCATCCCGGGCAGATCACGGGAACCCATCAACCGGGAAGCATTTGTCCCTGGGTGCGCAAGACCTTTAACTTAACCAATGTGCCTGAGCGGGCGCTGGTGAGTTTGAATATGGCCGGGTATGCCGAGCTTTACATTAATGGCCAGAAGGCTGGAACGGATGTTCTTACCCCCGCTGTTGCCGAACACAAGTCCCAGACTTTGGTCGTGACCTATGATGTGACGCGGCTTCTCAAGAAGGGGAGCAATGTGATGGCTCTTTGGCTGGGGCTTGGGTGGGCCGAGGGCCTGCCGAAGGTTCGGGTTCAGCTCGATGCCCGGGTGGCGGGTCAGCAAGTTATTGTGGTCTCAGATGGCACCTGGAAAGGGAAGGGAAGCTGCTATGAACGCCTTGGAAAATGGAGCTGGGGCAATTTTGGCGGGGAATGCTTGGACGCACGTCTTCAGGAGCCGGGATGGAATCTCCAGGGGTTCGACGATACATCATGGGCGAGTGTGCAGGAGGTGGCCCAGCCCGGCAAGGCGGTGGCTCAACAAGCCCCGCTGAATCGCATCGGAGAAATCATTTCCGCCGTGAAGGTCACGGATATTGGCGACGGGAAATACGAAATTGATTTCGGGAAAAATCTCACTGGTTGGCTGAAGATGAAAATGCCTCCTCTGAAGGCAGGTTCGGAGGTTATCCTTTCCTTTGCCGACGCAACCAATGCGGATGCCAAAAGGGGGAAGACGGGATACCAAACGTTCAGCCAGATCAGTAAATTTATTTCTGCGGGTGGTTTGGGCGAGATTTTTGAAAACAAGTTCAATTATGCCGGGTTTCGCTATGTGATCGTGGAAGGGCTGCCGGCCGCGCCTGATAAAGAGAGCGCAACGGCGATGCTGGTGGAAAGCGACCTTGAATCGGTCGGCGGCTTCGAATGCTCGAATGAGTTGTTGAACCGGATCCACCGCTTGACTCAGTGGACCCAGCGCTGCCTTAATTTGGGCGGCTACTATGTCGATTGTCCACACCGCGAGCGTCTGGGCTATGGCGACGGGCAGGTGGCCACGGAGGGGTTCATGACAAGTTTCGGCGCCTCGGAATATTACCGCAAATGGCTGCGCGATTGGCGGCTGAGGCAGAGCGCTAACGGCTCCATGCCGAACGTGGCTCCTAATCAGAAAGGTGGTGGTGGTCCAGGATGGGCCGGACTTCTCTCGAGTATTACCTGGCGGCATTACCTCTACTATGGAGACAAGCGTATCCTGGAAGAGAATTATGACGCCATCCGCCGGTACGTCGATTATTTGGAAACAATATGCAAGGACGGAATCTTGAGGAAATACGGAGGGAAGTGGGGTTTCATCGGCGACTGGGTTGCGCCGGGGCGGGGAATGGATACCCAAAACTGGCCGGGGGAGGCGGCGACGGAATTATTCAACAACTGCTACCGGATCTACCAGTGGGAACTGCTGGCGAAAATGGCCGCCGCACTTGGCCGTAACGACGAGCTTGCCCGGTGCAATGAGAATCTGAAAGTTATCCGGCCAATAATCCACACCGCCTTCTACGATGCCGTCAACAAGCGCTATGTTATCGATGAACAGGCGTATTATATCATGCCGCTGATGACAGGTGTTACGCCGGATGCTGAAAGAGCCGCAGTGATGGAAAATCTGGAGAAGAACATCCTGATCAAAAACAAAGGGCATCTCGACACCGGGATGCTCGGCACCTATTTTATGATGGAATATCTCCGTGAGATCGGGCGCAATGATCTGGTCTTTGCCATGTTCAACCAGACCACCTATCCCAGCTGGGGCAACATGCTGGAGCAAGGCGCGACCACCTGCTGGGAACAATGGAACGGATACTGGTCCCATATACACTCCTGCTTCACAGGGGCGGACAACTGGTTCTACCAGGGGCCAGATCGGAAGAGCACACGTCTGAACTCCAGTCACTAATGCGCATCTCGTATGCCGTCTTCTGCTTGAAAAAAGGGG
>CAIZMS010000381.1 GCA_903934155.1 uncultured bacterium
TTCGTTCAGACACTCTGGCGACCGAAATCAGTAACGGCCTCGCAGGGAAACGCGCAAGTAGGGACTAAGTCGGGACCAAGTCGGGACCAAGTCAAAATATTGCGTAAGTGCCTGGAAATAAGCGGAATAAGTGATTTGATGGCTTTGGTTTCCCGGTCTAATCGAACCAAGTTCAGGGACCAAGTCGTGAAGCCGCTTCTGGAAGAAGGTTTAATCGAAATGACCATCCCTTCCAAACCTACCAGTCGCCTTCAGAAATACCGGCTTACGGCAAAGGGGCGTGTCAAACTCGATAAGGATGCGAAGGGTTGATGCAGCAGCCATAACTCAAAGGAATCCTGAAAATGTTCCCCCACATCATTCGTCCAGCCTTGTTGCTATTCCCTCCTTATCTATCACCAAAATGCTGAAATCTATCACCGGGCCGATCTTGTTTGAGCCATTTATGGGACATATGAGTCATCCCGCGTGCCGCTCAGTCCGCCATAACCGAAAATCCAACAAAGGGGCCATATAGGGGCCAAAGGGGTCAACGCGATTCCAGATGAAACTCTGTTTCAAAAGGTGCCAACTTATACCCCGACTTTTCCTCCAACTCCCTCAAATCCATCCGCACCCCCGCTTTCGCCAACTCCACTGCATCCTTGACCACTCTCGACACCTCATCCGCCGCAGGCGGGGCAAACTCGAAATAGGCCAGAATCGGCTGATCTGGGAAATATTCTCTCAGCAATGGCGTGTCGAACTGTTCCTGAAACAATCCGCTCAGCAACGCCGCATCGCCCCGGGCGATCTGCAGAAAGGTATCCGAGTGAGCATTGCCGGCCAGTGTTCCGGATCCGGACTCCGCCAGCATCGTCAAGAGACCGCCCGTGGCGGCCAGGGTAATTTGTCGGTCGATGTAATCAATATGCTCCAGAAACGGTGGCTTATTACCTCCGCCATTCACAAACTTCACATCGCTGCCGTAGGGGAGGTAACCCCTGCCATCCGACATGATCTCCTGGGCGACCTTGTGGTATTCGGCTTCCTTTGTTTCCGGCGTATTTGGCGGTCCGACCAAAAATATGGATGGGATCCCGTATACCTCCAGAAAAGAATCCCAGTCTTTTTGGCTCAGATTCTTGCGTAGATACAGCACGGCCAGCATTCGGTTCAGGGGGACGGATTCAAATACCAGAAAGTTCTCAAAATCAACCATCATCCCCCGGGCAGCGCCACTTCTTGCATTCTGGTTATACTCCCAAGCCCCAAATAGTCCGTCCCGAACCCAGAACCATTGTTCCACCGGCTCCAGCCGTGTCACCAGGCCCGATGGCGTAAAGTGCTTCTCCAGATGTGCATACCCTCGGAATAATCCAGAAAACAGAAAAGAAACCGCATCCCGGAAGTTCTCTACTCGGTCATAGGCTTCCCTTAAGAATGCTGCCTGCTCTTCCGCGAGTATTTGATCGTCGGTCTTCTTCTGGATTCTGGATTCTGACTTCTGGATTCTCGCCTCTCCCGCCTCCGGCGGGCAGAGGCGAATATCCCAATCACACGCCAGCAACGCCGCTCTCCGCCTCTGGATTACGGCATGGATCATGGCATCTGACCGCTCCATGTAATGGTAAAACCATTGCAGGTCGGCATAGGCGCCTCGCTCCCCAGCTTCAAGGAGAGAGACCAATTTCGGCAGGCTCAATCCCCTCAGGGGATTGTATTTATCCCGCCAACCTTGGTGTTTCTGGTCGATAATCTGGATTGCCATGTCCGCACCGTCCGAGGCGACTGAACTATTGTCCGGCCTGAATCACTTCCGGGCGGACAATCTCCGGACTCACCGTGCGGGGCTGTTCAAGCGCCTTGCCCAGCATCTGGTTCCCGTAATAGAACCCGAGCCCAAACTTTGCCACGTCCGCAACTCCACCAATTGCCTTTTCCAGCACACCCGGCTCCCTGGGGATGGCATTCAACGGCGGTAGGATGGATGAAACCTTCATTTCATTGACCCCGGTCGCCGAAATGGTCATGTTCGATCCCTTGATCGTGACCAAATCAACGGTCCGTTGCTGACTGTAATAACTGTCCAGCCCCTTATTGACGTCCACTTTCTTCACCATGGACGCGCACCCACCACAAACCAAGAACCCAGAACCCAGCATAACGATTAAACACTTTTTCATATTGATACCTCCAATATATGGGTGAGAATCAACGTCATTCAGGGGAGGAATGAAAATTAACCCGATATAACGCGTTGGCGTCGGCGAAGCCTACTGGCAGTTGGTCGTCCAATTCCACCCAGCGCAATCATACTTCCGCTACTCTCCGCTTCCCACCGTCCATGGTTAGCCAGTGCCAAGGCCATAACGCAGTCATCATGATACCCCGATGGGGCATTATATGTGATACCGCCTGACGGCGAGATTTCATACTCATACCGCTTCAGCTCAGCCGTCAGGATATCCCATTGTGCGGCACTAGGCCTGACCTGCGTAGCTCCAGGCGCTTGCGCCGTGGGAGCGAAGGAGGGCCATGCTACTTTTCGTTGTTCAACGGCGACAATCAACCGCTGAATCAACGTCGTCTTGCTCGACGACGTCAGTTTGAACCCCTCAATATCAGCATAGACCCGTTTCAAATCGTCATAGATCGGATCCCCGACACCCGTGGCATCCAAAATTAACCGCCCACGATATTTTTGGGCAAATCCCAGTATCCGTTCCTTCTGGATTGGCCAGTCCAGTTGATTAAACCGTTCCATCGCGAAACATCGCCCCGTTTCAGCATCCATGGCGATAAGGACAGTCCAGTCCGTATGTTTGGCCACATCACACCCGATTACCACATGCCGGTGATATTTGTCCGTTTCAGTCTGTTCTGTCTGTGTTATCAGGCAGGCGTCCACATTCCTAAAGACTCCTGCCGAGTCCTCCATGAATTCCGCCATGTATTCCTGCCGGAATACATCTTCCGGCAAGGTTCGCTTCGCCTCGTCCCATTCCTTTGCCGGGAAGAATGGTGACGCCTTACTCGGGAAGGTGAAACTCGCGTAATCTTCTTCGCCGGGATCCATGCCCCGGGTGTACAGGTCATAAAACCAATTGTGACCCTTTGGGGTACTGACGAAGACCGCCCATCCCAGAGTCTGGGCAATGGTTGGGCGCAAGACATAATTCCACACATCCGGTGAAATCATCGCAGCCTCATCAATCACAATTCCCTGGAAACCGAACCCGCGGATATTATCCGGGTTATCAGCGGACAAAAACCAGATCCGGACCGGCCCAGCCGGGCCGGTAAACTCAACCCGCGTCGGTGCCCGCCCAGATACTTGGATATACCCATTTGCAAGCGTTCGGAACGCCTCAATCCCGCGTTCTGCGACATTATAGGTTGGCGCGATCCACCCATAGTCACCGGCCAACTCGCTACTACCTCGATCCACAAGTTCAGCGGCAAGGCATATGGTTTTTCCGAACCGTCGTCCCGTACACACCGTCCGGAACCGATTCCCCCTGGCGTTGTGGATCATTGCCTGTGCGGGGTGGGGTAAATAGGTGAGTCCCATGACCATGGTCAATCTCCCTCTTGAAGACTGCCCGACACACCATCGCTCATTGCGGTCTTCTCATTCACCAGTTTCCCGTCCTTCAACTTCACCGTTATCAACGGATTACGGATAATCTTCATCTTGCAAACATATTAATTGCGTTTGTAAAAAAACATAAAATATGTTTGCATGAAAAAGGACTGTGTGGTATTATCCAATAACAGTTAAAGAATATGAGTACAGAAA
>CAIZMS010000382.1 GCA_903934155.1 uncultured bacterium
AGCCGTTGCGCAGCTTGCGCGACACTCAGATTGCTTTTCTTCGGTGCATCACTTTTTGCTTCCGTATTGGATACTTCAGCTGGCTGTGAAGGAGCGGATTCGACTGTTTCGTTAGACATGGGATTATAGCCCCCAAGGGCTGTGGACATGGCGGATGCCAAGTGTTCGTACAAATGGATCCGCTGATCCTGCTGTCAACAATAAATGATCGATATTGTTACGCCTGAACTTGGCGTATCAAAGAGCACGTTCCTCTGCGTCTACTTCAGCCTGCTGCAATTGTTGCTGAATGAAATCGTCATACATCCCAATGATCTGGGAGTATGCGCGAAGTTCACCTGTAGATGCCAGGGTCATGCGTTTTGTGCAGCGATATGTGGAAGCCGGGGATCTGACGAAACGGGAAAAGGCCCAGTATTATTTTGCAGTAGCCTTGTATATTTATGAGGCAACTGGACGAAACGAGAAACATCGGGCTCAGGCGGCCAAGTACCTGAACGAGGCGGTTCGGTTCCACACCAGCATGGAGGATCTCGCCAAGGCAATTCTTCCCGACCTGGAATTAAAATAACCGGAGGCGGATGGATGAACATGGCGAAATTGAACAGTCTGAATGTGTCGGAACGGTTGGCGGCGGTGCGGGAACTGGGCGAATCCGTAAAGCAGGGTGTGACGCTCACCGATGAAGTCAACAACCACGTTCATACCCTCTACTCCTTCAGCCCCTATACCCCCGTCATGGCGGCAGTGAAGGCCGCCCAGGCCGGCCTTCAGGCGGTGGGCATCATGGATCATGACTCGGTTTCCGGCTGCGCCGAGATGCTCGAGGCCTGCAAGGCCATCAACATTGCCTCCACCGCCGGGTTTGAGATGCGGGTGGATATGACCGGCACGGCGGTTGAGGGGCGGAAGACCAATAATCCCGATACCCTGAACAATAGTTATATGGCCGTCCATGGTATTCCTGCCACACAGTTTGGCGCGGCCAGGGAATTTCTCCGGCCGATGAACGAGGCGCGTATCGAGCGCGATCGCCGGCAGGTTGACCGCCTCAATGGAATTCTCCGTGAAATCGGGATGGCGCCCCTGGATTTCGACCGCGATGTGGCGGCCATTTCGCAGGCGGCGGCGGGCGGCTCCATTACGGAACGTCATATCCTTTACGCGCTATCGCTCAAGCTGATTGAGGCGCACGGCAAGGGAATGGCCTTGATCCGGTTTGTCAGGGAGAAACTGGACACCGAGGTTCCGGTCAAGCTGGAGAGTGTCCTTTTGGATCCCGCCAATCCCCACTATGCCTATGATCTCCTGGGCTTGTTCAAGGCCTCGCTGGTTCCCCGGATGTTCATCCAGCCAGACGGCCGGGAATGCATCCCGATCGTGAAGGCGGTTCGTTTTGCCAATGATATCGGCGCCATTCCCGCCTATGCCTATCTGGGGGATGTCGGCGAATCGCCGACCGGCGATAAGAAGGCGGAGAAATTCGAGGATGATTATCTGGATGTGCTGGTGCCTGAGTTGAAGCGCATCGGCTTCAAGGCCATCACCTACATGCCTCCCCGGAACACGTTGCCCCAGCTGCTCCGGCTCCAGAAGCTCTGCGCGGAGAATGAGCTGATGGAAATCAGCGGGGTGGATATCAACAGTTCCCGGCAGACCTTCAGTTGCCCCATCATCATGACGCCTCCATTCCGGCATCTGACCGAAGCGACGTGGGCGTTGATTGCCCATGAGAAGCTGGCGACGGTGAACCCCGATCTGGCGCTCTTCAGTCCCCGCAATCCCCTGAAAGCTCTGTCCCTTGCTGAACGGATCACCCGGTATGCCGCTGTGGGACGGAAGATCGATAATCGTCATCCTGAGCGCGTGACGCATCAGGTTTGACGCGGGAAGGAGCCCTTATGGCCACAACGAGAAAGATCCGCCGAACGGTCGTGGGCTCCAACCAGGTAGACGGTGCCGGGGTCCATCTGGTGCGTGTGCTGGGCCCCGGAACCACGAAGGAGTTCGATCCTTTCCTGATGCTGGATGCGTTCGATTCGCGAAACCCCGCCGACTATATCAAGGGGTTCCCCTGGCACCCGCATCGCGGCATTGAAACAGTGACTTACCTGATCTCGGGGAACATCGAGCACGGCGACAGTCTGGGCAATAAAGGAAACATTCTGGATGGCGGCTGCCAATGGATGACCGCCGGCAGCGGTATTATTCACCAGGAAATGCCGCAAGCTTCCCCCCGCATGCTGGGACTCCAACTCTGGATCAACCTGCCGCGCAAGGATAAATGGGTTCGTCCACAGTACCGCGACATTACGGCGGAGCGGATTCCCAAGGTGATGGAGGAGGCCGGTATCGTGGGCGTCATTTCCGGGGTCTACGGGAAAGCCGGGGGCGCTACCCAGGGCGACTACGTGAAGGCCCTGCTGTTGGATGTCACGCTGAAGCCGGACGCCGTCTGGCGTCTCGCGGTTGATGCACAATCAACGTTGGTCATCTACATCGTGGACGGGGCGGCGCTTTTCGACGACCCGGCCACGCGGGTCGAAAGCCATCGCGCCGTGCTTTTCGGGGATGGTGACGAGTTCGCGGTCCGGGCGGGGCCGGCGGGGATGCGCTTCGTGCTTTTTTCCGGACGCCCCCTGCGGGAACCCATCGCGTGGGGCGGTCCCATTGTGATGAACACTCAGGAGGAGTTGGATCAGGCTTTTGCCGAGCTTGACGCCGGCACCTTCATTCGTGAGGCCGGATCCGGCGAAGACTGACGCCCGACCCTTAATCCCGCTTGAATTGCTGTCGTGATTATTGCACTTTGTTCAACATGAATAAACTCACTGAGACGGATATCCGAAAGAACGGGAAAAAAGTTGTGGTCGTGGGTGCGGGACCGGGTGGACTGACAGCCGCCATGTTGCTTTGCGCAAAGGGCTTTGATGTCACCGTCTATGAGAAGGAAAATCAGGTTGGCGGGCGCAATGCCCCCCTGTCCCTGGGCAGGAACAACGAGTATGTTTTCGATACCGGTCCGACATTCCTGATGATGACTCCCATCCTTCGGGAAATGTTCGACGCCACCGGGCGCCGCCTGGAGGATTATTGCAAGGTTGTCCCCCTGGATCCGATGTACCGGCTCAGCTTCCCTGACGGAAAAGTGATGGACATCACCCCGGATCAGAACCGCATGGAGGCACAGATCAGCAGAAACTTCCCGGGCAACGAGGGCGCCCTGAAGCAGTTTATGAAACGCGAGGGCGTGCGCTTCGAGAAGATGTACCCCTGTCTCCAAAAGGACTATTCCTCATGGACCTCCATGGTTTCAAAACCCCTGCTCAAGGCGCTGCCCCATCTGGCTTTGGGAAAGACATTGTTTGAAAACCTGGGCGGCTATTTCAAGGATGAGTATCTCAAGATGTGCTTTACCTTCCAGGCCAAGTACCTGGGCATGTCACCCTGGGAGTGTCCCGCGGCGTTCACCATTATCCCGTTTATCGAACACCACTACGGGATTGATCATGTCGAAGGTGGGCTCAGCGAGATTTCGGAGGCCATGAAGCGGGTTGTTTGCGAACTGGGCGGCAGGATTGAACTGGGCAAAGGGGTTCGCAAGGTGATTACCGGGGGCAGGCGCGCCAAGGGCATTGTGCTGAATGACGGCACCGAAGTGATGGCCGACGCGGTCGTGTTGAATGCGGATTTTGGACACGCCATGACCACGCTGTTCGATCCCGGCGTTATCCGGAAATACAATGTCGACCGTTTGGAAAAGAAGAAATTCTCCTGCTCCACGTTTATGCTGTATCTGGCGGTGGACAAACTTTATGACGAGCCCCATCACCATGTCGTCTTTGCCGACAACTATCGGGCCAATATCGAGGACATTGCCAGGCACAAGCGGCTGTCGCAGGATATGTCGATCTATGTGCGGAACGCCAGCGTCACGGATCCGAAGCTCGCGCCGAAGGGGCACTCGGCGCTCTATGTTCTGGTTCCGGTGGCGAATCAGTTTTCCGGAATCGATTGGAGCGAGGCCTTGGTGAAACAGTACCGGGACGCCGTCATCACCCGGATCGAGCAGAAGACCTCCATGAAGGACCTGTCGAAGCACATTACGGCAGAAATAATCATCTCCCCGAAGGACTGGGAAAGCCGTGCGGTGTACCGGGGTGCCACCTTTAACCTGGGGCACACGGTGGATCAGATGCTCTATCTTCGCCCGCGGAACCGGTTTGAAGAGGTGAAGCACTGCTACCTGGTTGGTGGCGGCACGCACCCGGGATCGGGGCTTCCGACGATTTATGAGTCAGCCCGCATTTCCGCAGGGTTGGTGTGTCAGGATCTCGGAATCTGAGTGGGTATGAAACCCGTTTATTCAGCCCTGATTCTTGTCCTGGCGTTGTCGGCTTCCAGCCGGGCCGCTGACCTCACGGTGGTGGTGGAGGGGTTGAGATCCGAAACCGGAATCGTGCGAGTGGCTCTGTTCGATGCGGAACGGGGATTCCCGATGGATGCATCCCGGGCGGTTGCCCTCCAGAAGCTGGATCTCCCGCTGATTCCCGCCCCCGGCCCCAGGGCCGTTGTGTTCAGGAATCTTCCCGCGAAGACCTACGCGGTGAGTGTGTTCCATGACGAGGATTCCGACGGAAAGCTGAAAACCAATTGGCTGGGCATTCCTCGCGAGGGGATTGGCGCCTCTCGCAACGCCAAAGGCAGGATGGGGCCGCCCCGATTCAGTGCGGCGGCCTTTCTTCTCACGGGAAACGATCGGATTGTTGTGTCCATCGTGTATTTGTAGTCCCTCTTTTCGTATTCGTAATGCCCGCTAACTAGGCGGGCGATATATTGCCTGTTCCTAACCTCCCCTGTTGGTCATGGTTTGGTCTGGATTCCGATATGCGAGTTTGTTTTACTCCGTCGCAGGAGAGAGGAGCTTGCGCCAAGTTATGAAGATTCAGCCGGGTGTTGCCGGGTGTTTGCTTTTGATCGCCACTTTTGCCCACGCGCAGGTGCCCCAGCTGATCAATTACCAGGGGCGTATCACCGTCGGCGGGACAAATGTCACCGGTTCGGGCCAGTTCCAGTTTGCGCTCGTCAACACCGGCGCCTTGCAGACCTACTGGAGCAATGGTGTCAGCACGGTCTCCGTGACCGTGACCAAGGGGTTGTACTCGGTTCTGCTCGGTGACGCCGGCATGAACGCGATTCCGCCGTCAGTGTTCACCAACAGCGAGGTGTGGTTGCGTGTCTGGTTTGACGGGCAGCAACTCATTCCCGATCAGCGCATCGCGGCCGTCGGCTATGCTATGATGGGTGCCAATGTCCCCGATGGGGTCATCACGAGCAACAAGCTGGCCGACAACGCGGTCACCAGTGCCAAGCTCGCGCCCGGTGCCGTCACCGCTGCCAACATCGCCTCCGGCGCCATCTCCGCGGCGCAACTCGCCAAACCGCCCCAATCGGGCAGCATCGCCTCGTCGACGCTGGCCTTCAGTTTTAACCGGGCTGAAGGCTCCGTATCCTTCTCGCCCGCCTTCAGCTCCTCGCCCATCGTGACGCTCAGCATGGAAACCACCAACTTGAGTCTCGTCGGCTCGCTGTTCCTGACGGGCAAAACGCCCACCAACTTCTCCTTTTGGGCGACACTGCCGCCAGCAGTGCCTCTCAGCGTGGATACAGCCGGCAACGTTGGCTTCTACACCTCACTGGCGACGCTCAGCAACGGCTGGCCGGCCATCAGTTACTTCGATAATTCCAATCGCGCCCTGAAATACGTGAGGGCCAACAATGCCGACGGCACGAGTTGGGATCTCCCCGTCAGCGTGGACACCAATACTATCGTCGGTGGCTACAGCACGTCATTGGCGGTGGTCAACAGCAATCCGGCCATCAGTTATTACGACATTGCTAATGGCGACCTGAAATATGTGCGGGCCGCCGATTTACTCGGCAGTTATTGGAACCTACCCGTCAGCGTGGATACCGCCGGTGACGTCGGCTGCTATGCTTCGTTGGTGGTGGTCAACGGCAACCCGGCCATCAGCTACTTCGACGAGAGTAATAGAGACCTGAAATACGTCCGGGCCAACGATGTCAACGGCACAAGCTGGGGGGGGGGCGTCAGCGTGGACACCACTGACTTCGTCGGTTTGCACCCCTCGATGGCGGTGATCAACGGCAACCCGGCCATCAGTTATTTCGACATTACCAATGGAGACCTGAAATACGTGCGGGCCATCGATGCCAACGGCACAAGCTGGGAGACGCCCATCAGCGTTGACACCAACGGCTCTGTCGGCTGGTACCCCTCGTTGGTGATGGTCAACGGCAATCCGGCCATCAGCTACTTCTCTCCGACCCAAGTCTGCCTGAAATACGTGAGGGCCAACGATGCCAGCGGCACAAGCTGGGGAACCCCCGTCTTCGTGGACACCTCCTACTACGTTGGTCTGTACAACTCGCTGGTGATGTTCAACAGCACGCCGGCCATCGGTTACTACGACACGGATAACGGCGATCTGAAATTTGTGCGGGCCACCGATACCAACGGCGCAAGCTGGGGGACGCCCATCAGTGTGGACACCACCGGCACCGTCGGTCAAAGCGCCTCAATGAAAATCATCAACGGACAGCCGGCCATTAGCTACTACGACACTAATGGCGGTGACCTGAAATTTATCCAGGCCCGCGACTATTCGCCCTTCACGGTCAACTGGATCGGCTTGGAACCATGACGCCATGAAACCAAGGCGGACCATCTTTCCGGTAATCCTGACGATGTTCTGTGCCACCCCCGCGTTCGCCGGCCGTGTGGCAGGTACCCTGGATGCGGGTGGGGGACATGCCACCAATGGCAATTGTGTCATGGACGCCAGCATGGGCGGAATCGGCGGTATTGGCAGTGTCGGGGTGCAAACTGCCCGGCACGGTTATTCCGGGCAATTGACCGAGGTTGACCGTCTCGAGCTGACCGGCACTCGTGCGCAGGTCAGCGAAGGCGCTCTCACCCAGCTCGCGGGCACTGCCGCGATGGACGATGACACCGTCACCCCCTTGGTCGGTCGGGAGATCACGTGGAGCGTTCCTTCCTGGCCGCTTGCCGATATCGGCGTCAGCGGCATCGCCACCGTTGCCGATGTGTATACCAACACGGTTGCCGCGTTCAACGGTTACTACCTCGGCGTGCCGGGTTCCGGCTCTTTGCTTGTGCTCGACACGATGCCCGACAACTACGGTACCTATGCCGGCGATGACTTGCCGGACAGCTGGCAGTATCAGTATTTCGGCCTCGACAATCCGGATGCCGCGCCATCCGCCGATGTCACCGGCACGGGCCAGGACAACTTCTTCAAATACGTCGCCGGTCTCGACCCGACCAATAAGACGTCGGTGTTCCAGTTGAAACTGGTGACTGTTTCCGGGCCGCCGAACCAGAATAACCTGATGTTGACGCCGTGCTTTAGCAACCGCACTTACACGCCGCAGTTCCGGACCAATCTCCTTGTTGGGGTCTGGCAGACGCTGACGAACGCCACAGCCGCGGGCGGCGATACTGAACTGACCATCACCGACCCTAATGTCGTGGAAGCGAGCAAGTTCTACCGCATCCAGGTCAGCTATCCGTAGGACATCGCCTGATCTTGAGTATGGCGCGCCGGCAATGCGAATAAGGCAACTGGACCGCAGTAAAGCCCCATCGCTCCTTCCAACCCATTCATTGACATCAATTTTTATCAATGTTATGTGTGTTTCGCATGATGTCGATGGTTTCGATGAGAGATGTGGCTAGGGCGGCGGGAGTCAGTAAGGCGACCGTTTCCAAGGTGCTTTCTGGGAAGGGGTCTGCACTCCGAATCAGCCCTACCACGCAAAGCCAGGTCCGCGCCGTGGCCAACCAACTTGGATATGTCCCTGGTCCGCTCATCCGGTATCGGTCAGCCGAAATAGCCGATTCCCCCCAGACGCCAAGCGAAAGCTCCGTGCCGCCGGCCGTCCAGCCACCGACGGTGTTGCCAGTGGTGGAGGCCGAGGCGCCGCCTCAAGACCCTTCTCCGGAGCAGTCAGAATCCGGTCAAAGCCAGACCTGATACAGGCATTTCGATCAATAAACTGCGTGTTTCGCAAGGTGCTAAGATTCTTGTAGTGCAGATAGATTGTGTGTCCCTTATTTCCCCTTCTTTCCAACAACTCAACAACCAACAACTGCGCCCCCGGCGCCCTCGGCCCCCCCCCCCCCTTGCTACTGGAACCCGATGCGTTTCCGAGGCGGGTCCGGCGGCTCCATGAGGTCGCGGATGGCATCAAAGACGGCGCTGAAACTGGCATCGTATCGGCTTTCCAGGGCGGCGACCTTGCGGGCGAGCCCCTCGACAGAGAGGGCCATGCGGCGCAGTTTGACGAAGGCGGTGACGATAGTAATACTAATCTGGATAGCTTGGGTGCTGTTGAGTACTGTGGCGACCATGATGGCGCCGTGCTCCGTGAAGGCATAAGGGGGATAGCGACGCCCGCCGCGGGTCTTTGAGGTCGCAAATTGCGACCTCAAATGCGTCCACTCCACCTCGGTAAGGAGGAGCATGAAATGATCTGGGAACCTGTCCGCATTGCGCTTTACCTGTTCGTTTAGTCGCTTGACCGTGACGCCGTAAAGGGCGGCAAGGTCGGAGTCGAGGATGACAGCCTGGCCGCGGAGGCGGATGATCGCCTCCTGGGGCTCAGGTTCGCTTTGTCTCTGGATGGAGCTCATCAGGCGACAATACTTCGCCGATATAATAAATCAAGAGCTAAATATAGACCATTACTTGTATGCTCGGTGCTAATTGCCTGTTCCTGCAGCCCGTCCCTACAGCCCCTTTTCTGGGGTGAAATAGAGTCTCTAAGGCAGTATTTCGGCATGTTACTTTTCTCAACGTATTGAAGTTCAATGAGTTAATGTGGCGAAGCCACGCTTCCTGAGAAGCCACGCTTCCATACGCTAGAATCTCACCATCATCCCTGCCACGGCGTAGTGGAAGAGCGAGAAGGTGTAGACTTTATCGTTGTCTGCGCCGCCTTCCAGAATTCGATACCCCACCTTGAGGGATACATGGTCATTAAGCGGAGCCACCGCGGCAAGGAGCACATCCTCCGCCCGGCCCTGCGGGGCGGCCAGCGCGTCACCATCCAAAACCAGATGGAGTCGTGGATGCGCCAGCCAGATGGAGCTGAAACTGATCAGCGGAACGAGGCCGAGGTCGGTATTCTCGGACTCCTGCCCGCCGCCTTTCAGTCGGATCGCCGCATCGCGCACCTTGGCCGAAACGCCGGCGCGGAATTTGAATTTCGGCGAATCGAACAGGAGATAGCGGTACGTGAGACGGTAGGAGTTGAACCGGAACGTGGATTCAAGAGGTGTACCCGCCGAAAATGTTGTGCCATTGAAATCCGCATCACGATCCAGCGTGCCATCGGAGCGCATTGTCAGGAACGCCGCCAGCAGGCTGATGTCGTGTTTGCCGGACATCGTCATGGTGTAGCGGGCGCGGAAGGCGGGGAAGGAGTCCGCGGAGAGAGCTTCCGTTAGCGACAGCGTCGTGCCCGAATCACCTGGAATCCGGACATCGTTGTAGCCCGGGAACACCCATGCGCCCTCGATGTCAAAAACCTGTGTCGACTCGGCCAAGGCAGAAACGCTGGGAAAGCACAGACCCAGAAAACACGCAAGCAGGACTTGTTTCATACTATTGCCTCCTATGCCCACAGCATCGCAGACCCAATTGCCTGCGGCAAGTCATGTTGTTGGCCGCAAGTGGACCAAAGATTTCTTCACGAGGGGTGCGTGGCGAGGGGTGCGTGGCTTCGCCACGACGGTCTGTTGGTGCAGAGAGAGTTGTATCGAATTTTGTCTCTGAAAAGGCTCTTAGAGGCGCATTAATAGTATCTAAAATAGCGCTTTAGGTACAATTTAGATTGTGGCAGAGTCCTTCGGACTATGCCAAGGGCCTCGCGCTATCTGAAGGAGGGGTATACCTTCCACCTGACTCATCGCTGTCATGACCGGCGATTCCTGCTTAAATTTGCGCGGGATAGAACGCTTCGCAACCCATTGTTCCCCCTGCCGGGGTCACATCAGTTGAATGCTGACGCCTGCTGTCTAAGTTCTGGATCGGTGAACAATGATCATTCCTGCCCCCCCCCTCTCTCCTCAAAAACGCTTCACCGAGGTGAAATAAAGGTGAAAAACCGCCCGTTTTGGGCGGTGGTATACAGGTGGAGTACAGGTGCGTCAGGCTTGGAAAAGCTCAATGAGCCGGCTTGATTTCATTGGGTAATCGTTGGATTTGATGGGGTATTGAAAAAAGATGGTGGCGAGGGTCGGAAT
>CAIZMS010000383.1 GCA_903934155.1 uncultured bacterium
GCCTTTCCGCTTACAAGCGTCTCAATGACTTTTATGAGGGCGTGGATCGCCTTCCCGAACTGGCGGCGGATATCCAGCGGGTTCAGATTGCCGATTCTCCATTCTATTATGAGGGACGGAATTCGCTTGGCTATCTGCAGAAACTCTACCCCGACGGCTCGGCATCGGAGGATTATTCCTCCGCCCGGCTTGATACCAGCCATGAGTTTTTCTATCCCACCCGGCATTTCGGGTTTCTGAATCTGACTCCCCGTACCGGGTGGCGCGGCACCTATTATTCCGATACGGTCCAGTATTCGGCATTGACCCAGTCGGTTGTCACGGTGACCACCAACGGGACGGGTGGATCCACTTCCACCACCAGTACCAACATTTCCAATGTTGCCAGGTCAATGGGAAGCGATATGCGCTCCCTGCTCAATGTCGGGCTCGAAACCTCCTTCCGCGCCTTCAAGGTTTTGAATACCGATGAAAATATGTTCGGCACCGGGCTGCGGCATGTGGTTGAACCCTATACCGATTACACCTATGTTCCGGAGCCCAATATCCGGCCGGTCGGCCTTTACCAGTTCGATGAAATTGATGCCTTGGATCGGCGGAACGACCTCAGGTTCGGGGTGCGGAACCGCTTCCAGACCAAGCGCAGCAAGCAGGTGAGCGATATCATGGATCTGGATGTCTACACGACCTACAGCTTTGAGGAGGCCAGCCAGGACGAGCCGTTCTCCAACATTGGCCTCCGCTCGGAGTTCAATCTGGCGGACTGGTGCCAGATTTACATGGATGGCAACTACGACATTTATAAGAGCGAGATCAATACGTTCAACACCCAGGCTCGGTTCAGGCAGGACTCCTGGCGGGCCGTTATTGAGCAGCGCTATCTCGTGGATCAGAGCAATCTGTTGATTACCGATCTCGGGTTCGCGCCCAATAAACGGTGGGATTTCGGAATTTATGACCGGATGGAGTTTCAAACCTCCCGCCTTGAGGAGCAGGGCCTCACCCTTTCCCGGACCTATGACTGTATGGTCGTAACCTGGGGCGCCAGTTATCTTCCGGCGTATACCCGCGACGACGGCAGTGAACGCGAGGCCGATTACCGGTTCATGTTCCAGCTCTGGTTTTCCGCCTTCCCGAATGTCAAACTCGGCACCAGTCGCAGGGATTGATGATGCTCGCCGACCCTCTTCTCATGGGCTCCGATCCCGCCCCCGGCCTCGTGGCGGTCGAGCATCGGGAGCAACCCGGGCAGGATCAGGTGATTCTTTTCTGGCGCGACGGAGCGTCGCGTCGCCAGACTTCGGAGCCCTTTTTCCCCTTTATCTGGATTGCGCGCGAGGAATTACTGGAGGGGCCTGTTAAGGATGCCGTGGTGGCGACCCTTGAGGGCGACGCTCCCTTCCGGTGGAAGGTCAGCTTTCCCACCTGGAAGGCCTGTCAGAAAGCCAAGGCCTGGCTGGCAAAAACCTCGGGAGTCACCGCTGGCAATCCCCAGGCTCCCTATTTTCTTCTGGGTGATCCGGTTCAGCAGTATCTCCTTCAAACCGGACGAACCCTTTTCAAAGGCATGCGGTTCGATGACGTTCGCCGGATGCAGGTGGATATCGAATGTTTTACGACCCGGGGATTTGAGTTCTGCAACCCGGAGCGGGAAGGGGACCGGATTATTGCCATCGCCCTGGGCGATTCGTCGGGGTGGCGTGAGGTGCTTTCGGGTGCCGAACTGGATGAAAAATCCCTTCTGGAAACCTTTGTGGCCCGAGTTCAGGAACGCGATCCGGATGTGATTGAGGGGCATAATATTTTCAATTTCGATCTGCCCTATCTGGCCGCCCGGGCCAAACGGCATGGCGTGAAGTTGGCGTTGGGGCGGAATGGCCAGACGCCGGAGTCGCGCCCCAGTCGATTTAACATCGGGGAGCGCACCGTCTCCTATACCCGCTGCGAGATTTTCGGACGGCATGTCATGGATACCTATTTTCTGGTTCAGGCCTACGACATCACCCACCGCGTTCTGGAAAGCTATGGCTTAAAAAGCGTTGCCCGCCATTTCGGAATTTCCCCTGCGGACCGACTCTATATCGAAGGGGGCGATATCTCGGCGGAGTTTGAGAAAAATCCCGCCCGGCTTATGCAGTATGCGCTGCATGATGTCGAGGAGACAGAGGCGCTCAGTCGTCTGTTGTCGCAGAGCACGTTTGTGCAGGCGCAAGTGCTGCCGTTCTCGTACCAGAATGTCAGTGTGCGGGGTAATGCCACGAAGATTGACGCGCTGATCCTGCGCGAATACGTCCGGCAATCGAGGGCGATTCCGTTGCCGGATAAGGGGCGTCCGTTCTCGGGTGGCTACACGGATTTGTTTGGCGAGGGCGTTATTCAAAATGTCCACCACTGCGACGTTCGCTCCCTCTATCCGTCTCTGATGTTGACCCGCAAGATCGGCCCGCGGAACGATACCCTGAACGTGTTTCATCGTTTGCTGGAGCAGCTGCGCCGATTCCGGATATCGGCGAGGGATCAGGAAAAGGCCGCCGATTCCGATGCCGTGCGCGCCCATTTCAACGCGCTTCAGACCACGTTTAAAATTCTCATCAATTCGTTTTATGGATACCTGGGTTTCGATCAGGTCAGGTTTAGTGATTTTGACGCGGCGGAGCGGGTGGCGGCTGAGGGGCGCGAGTTGCTTCGCCAGATGATTGACTGGTTGCGGCAGCATGGCGCCACGCCTGTCGAGATCGATACCGATGGGGTGTATTATGTTCCGCCCCGGGATGGCTCGCCGGGTAAACAGGATGCTTTCCGGAAGGCCTTCGTGGCGTCCCTTCCCGAGGGGATTGAAATTGAATTCGATGGCGAGTACGCGGCCATGTTCAGCTACAAGATGAAAAACTATGCCCTCCTGTCCCGCAATGGCGAGATTGTCATCAAGGGGGCGGCGCTTAAATCGCGGGGGCTGGAACCCTTTCAGCGGAAGTTCCTCAAGGAGATGATCCGGTTGAAGTTGGAGGGGCGTGATGCGGATCTGCCGGCGCTGAAGGAAAAAACCGAGGGCGAGATTCGTGACCGGAAATGGCCGGTGGCCGCGCTGGCCAAGACGGAAACGCTTCAGGATTCTCCCGCCACGTATTCCGCGAAGATCGGGGAAAAGGGGCGGGGCCGCAATGCGGCCTATGAGCTGGCCTTGAAATCGGGGCGCGACTACCGTGCCGGGGATCAGGTGTCGTATTATGTGGCCGGAACGAAGAAGAGCGTCCAGGTGTTTGCCGCCGCGCGGTTGGTTTCGGAGTGGAATCCCGTTGAGCGGGATGAAAATGTGCCGTACTATCTGGCCAAGTTGGATGCCCTGTACGGGAAATTCTGTGGCGGGAAACTGGGCGGCGACGGGGAGGAATCATGAATCGGAAAAGCGGGTTTACACTGATTGAGATCCTGATTGCCATGACGATCATCGGTATTTTATCCGGCGTCGTCGGATTGTCGGTGGCCGGCTATCTTCGGAAGGCGAAGTTGGAGGCGGCGCGGTCGCAGATCAAGACCTTTCAGACCGCCCTGCAGATGTACAAGGCGGCTCATGCGCAATTGCCCACGACCGCGCAGGGGTTGGAGGCGCTTTGTGTGGAGCCCAAAATTCCGCCGCTGCCCAAGGAGTACCCGCCGGAAGGCTATTTGGAGAGCCGGAACCTGCCGCCTGATCCCTGGGGAAATTCCTACATCTATCTGGTTCCGGGACGGAAGGGTGAGCCCTGTGAGATCATCAGCTATGGATCCGATGGCGAGGAAGGCGGAACCGGTGAGGCGGCGGATATCAGCAGCGGGCAGTTCTAGTGGTTTCACCCTCATTGAGTCCCTGGTTGCCCTTGCCATTCTTGGCGTGATCGTGGGCGTCCTGGTGCGGGTGCATCTCCAAACCCTCCGGGCCGAGGAATTTTCCCGTCTGCGCGGGCAGGCGCTTCTGGAAACGGAAACCATTCTCACCGGGGTAATGCTCGGTACGGAACCCCAGGCTATTTTGGATGAGGCGCGTAGGCAGGGGTGCAAGGTGGAGGCGGTCAAAGGGAGTGAGCTTGGCGCTCAGGCCTTCACGGAATGGCGGGTGGCCGTTTCGAATCCCTCGGCGCCTGTGGTGACGCTGATGTTGCGGGGAGTGAATGATGCAGGACAAACTAATAAAACTACAAAACCGGCTTCGTGAAACCGGTGGCGTGGCCGTGGCTTTTTCGGGCGGGGTGGACAGCACTTTTCTGGCGGCCGTGGCAGTTCAGGTTCTTGGTGCGCGGGCCATTGCGGTAACCGCGCTGTCGCCCACCTATCCCGAATGGGAACAGAAGGAAGCGGCCGAACTGGCAAAGCGGCTCGGCCTCCGGCATATCGAGATTTCGACCCATGAGCTCGAGGATCCCTGCTTTGCTCAGAACCCCCCCGACCGATGTTACTACTGCAAGAAGGAACTCGTTCAGTTTGTCCGGGCTGCGGCGGAGCAGGAAGGCCTCAAGTTCATTGCCGACGGCACCACGGTGGACGATTTAGGGGATCACCGGCCTGGAAGGAAAGCCGCCCTTGAGGGTGGGGTCATCAGTCCCTTGCTGGAGGCGGGCCTGACCAAGGCCGAGATCCGTGCCTTGTCGAGGGAGATGGGGCTGCCCACAGCCGACAAGCCTTCGTTGGCCTGTCTGGCCTCGCGGATTCCCTATGGCACCCCGATCACGGCCGATAAACTCAAAGCCATTGACCAGGTTGAAGCGATCCTGTGGAAGCTCGGGTTCAAGCAGCTCCGTGTCCGGCATCACGGCGATATCGCCCGGATTGAGGTGGAGCCATCAGAGTTGCCCCGCTTCTGCGATCCAGCCACCCGCGCTACCGTCGTGAAGGCCGCCAAGGCGGCCGGATTCCTGTACGTTGCCGCCGACCTTCAGGGATACCGAACCGGGAGTATGAACGAGGGTTTGCCGATCTGAAACGTTTCAGATTCAATTCAGGTGAATTTCACGGTTTTTTCACCCTGTCTCTGCGGCGATGGTTTCGTCTGAAAGAAGCCGGGGGTTCGTCGATGACATGGTTGAACACGCGGCTGAAGTAGGCGCGATTGGGGAAGCCGGTCTGGTCTGCAATGGCCTCAATGGTTTCGTCGGTCTGTAGCAATAGCCTGGCGGCTTCCCGTATGCGCATTTCGGTGACATACCGTGCCGCCGTGGTGCCGAAGTGATGCTTGAATACCCGCTCGAACCCCGCCACGCTGAGACAGGCTAGCTTGGCCAAAATCGGGTTGGTGAGCGGTGCGCCGATGTTAGCCTCAATGTAATGACGGATGCGCATCAGGTTCTCGGGCGCTATGGGCTGCCATTGAAGTTCACGGCGGGCCAGCACGACGTGGAGCAGGGCCAGACTGTTGCGATAAATGGCATCATTGGGTTCCCATGTTTTGTCGGCGACAATCAGGCGTTTCAAGTCTCGGATCAGACACAATTCCGTGTCATGGGGCTTGAGTAAAACGGGCGGGGTATGATCCGCGCTCAGCGTGCGGGTGAAGCTGAACGCCAACCAGAAGGTCGGTACGGGGTTGAGACCAAGGCAGTGGAATAGGCAGTGCGGAGGGATCAGCATGATGTGCTTTGGTGTCAACTCCACCATACGCTCGCCAAAGAGAACGCAATGCCCGCCTTGTCTGTTGTAGTACAGTCGCCAGAAGGGACTGAACACGCCGGGGAAATTCCAATTCCGGTTGGCGGGAAGATAGCCGGCTTCGTGCAGGGTGATTCCGGTGCGGCCGGGCTTGACCCCGAGGGGGTCATATTCGACGCCGACCCCTGAAAAGGGCCGGTCATAGGCGCCGATGTTGACGCGGTCTTGTATTGAATAAGACACAAGATTGAGTCTAGGGGACATAGACGCTGGCGGCAAGGAAAGAGTACTAATCCGGGTGAATCAACCTACAGGAGCGGGTCGTTATGAGTATGTTTGACACCATCGGCAGGGAAGTCTCGGGCTTACGCAAACCCGGCGCGCAGGAAAAGCTCGACCGTATGCGAAAGGCCTTGTGTCATCAGGAGCCGGATCGTGTACCGGTCAGCGATTTCTTCTGGGGGGGCTTCATCAGGCGATGGCGGGAGGAATTAGGCCTGCCTGCCGATGCGAATCCCTACTATTACTACGATCTTGACTGGATCTGCACCGTGCCGAACATGGATCCTTGGATCAGGCCGTTTGAAGTCCTGAAGGAAACCCCGCAGGAAGTCACCGTCAAGACCGGCTTCGGGGCTATCATGCGCAAGGTTTATGATTTTCCCATGCCGGAGTTCGTGGGCTGGGAAATTGACTCCATCGAAAAGCTTGAGGGAGCGGTCAAGACCTTCGATTCGCCTTTCGATCCACGACGCTATTTCAGCGCCGGTGACAACCAGATTGCCGGAGTGGGTGACGGGTTCGAGCGCAACAGTCCACCCTGGGTGGATACCGTCGCTTCGCTCTGGTCGGATTTTCCCGTATTCGGCAGCATCATCGAGGTCAATGAGTGCATGACGCGCTTGATCGGGCCTGAGAACCACATGCTGTGGGTGGGCATGGAGCCGGAGCGCATGGCGGATGTTGTGGCGCGGGTCGGCCGATTTTATCTGGACTGTGCCAAGGCGCAGATTGACGCCGCCGCTGGAAAGCTGGATGGATTTGTGATTTGGGGCGACATCGCCTATAAATGCGGCACATTCATGCATCCGGATTTCTGGCGTGAACACTATAAGCCCTGGGTTAAGGCCATTGCGGATCATGCTCACGCCAAGGGGTTGATGGTGATCTACCACGGGTGCGGCAATGTCAAAGCCGTCCTGCAGGATTTTGCGGAAATGGGGATCGAC
>CAIZMS010000384.1 GCA_903934155.1 uncultured bacterium
GATAAGCTTCGTATATTTTATTCGGATGACCCCGCTTATGTGGCAATGCTAGAAACCGAACTTGAAAAATCTGAACTAAATGCGGCCGATAGTCAAAACCCTGACGGATGACCTGTCGCGGTGCGGCTGGTTCTCCCTGACACGCCCGGCCTCCTACACCGTGACCGGATCCTGCCACGACAACAACGGATCCCTCTCGGCGGATTGCCAGGTGATGAATGTCCTGAAGTCCACCGTCGCGCTGAATAAAACCTACACGGACACCCCTGCCAACGCCCGGCGCCTCGCGCACCGCGTGGCGGATGACATCATTATGGCGACAAAAGGATTCCGGGGCATCTGCTCCGGACGAATCGCCATGGTGGGAACCGCATCCGGAAACAAGGAACTTTATCTTTGCGATGCCGACGGGGGCAACCTCCGCCAGCTCACGCGTGACCGCTCAATCAGCCTGTCGCCACACTGGTCGCCCGACGGTTCACGCCTCGTCTACACCTCCTTCCTGAAGGGATATGCCGACATCTTCATGATCAACACACAAACCGGCGGACGTTCGGCCGTGGCCCGCTACCCCGGGATCAACATGGCGGGATCCGTCTCGCCCGGCGGCGGCGAAATGCTGATGATCCTCTCGCGGGACGGTAACCCCGAAGTGTATTCCAAGTCCTTTGGAAACGGGCAACTTACCCGGCTGACCCGCACCTCCCGTGCGGGCGAAGCCAGCCCGACCTGGTCGCCCGACGGAGCACAAATTGCCTATGTCTCGGATCTGGCCGGGGCGGGCTCGCCTCAGCTTTACATCATGGATCGGAGTGGAAGCAGCCGCCGTCTGACCTCCCGGGGCAAGGAAAATGTGGATCCGGATTGGGGTGCCAACAACCTGATTGCCTACTCAAGCCGCCGGGGCGGGCTCTATGGCATCTACATCATCAACCCCTCTTCCATGGACGAGCGGCTCATCAGTCCGCCGGATGGCAACTACAAGGATCCCGCCTGGGCTTCCGATGGCAGGCATATCGTCTGCTGCAAGCAGGATGGGAACACGTCACGCTTATATCTCCTTGACACAATGGGAGATGCGCCCGTATGTTTGACGCCGAATAGTGGAAGTTGGTTCTCACCCTCATGGTGTTCCCAATAACCCCCATAATTCAAAACAAGCGAACTTAATAAGGAACAGTAATGATGAATAAGCGAATGATGGTTTCGGTTTTTCTGGCTTGCGCGGTCTCGGTTTCCATGACGGGTTGCAAGGGGTTTTTCGGCAAAAAGGGCGCCAAGGATGGCGGCGTCTCGGATGTTCAGGGAATGGGTAATGCCGATGGTCTTGGCGGCATGAACGGAAGCGGGGGAACCCGTATTGAAGGCGCCGGAACGATCGTTGACGCACAACTGATCGCGGTTCAGTTTGCCTTTGACAGCGCCCAGGTGGATGACTCCGAGCGTGCCAAGGCCGAAGCCGCCGCCAGCTACCTGAAAGCCAACTCGGGCACCTTCGTGACACTGGAAGGCCACTGCGACGAACGCGGTAGCGCCGAATACAACATGTCGCTCGGCGAACGCCGCGCCCAGTCGGTTCGGACCTACCTGATGAACCTCGGTGTCGACAGCACCCGGATCCAGACCAAGAGCTTCGGCTCCGAGAAAGCCAAGGATCCCGGCCACGACGAGAATGCCTGGGCGGCCAACCGTCGCGTCGAATTCGTCGTCATGAAGCAGTAACAAGCTCCACGACAATGAGCATGCCCCGGCCTAAAACCGGGGCTTTTTTTTCGCCCTGAATCTGGTACCTTCTGGGGACGTAATGAATCTTCCCTGTGTCATACCGTCATCCTCCTGCCTCGCCCTCATCGGCGATGTCGGCGGCATGGAGTTACTGGTCATCCTGGGCGCCCTCCTGATCCTCTTTGGAGGAAAGGGACTTCCGGGGATTGCGCGCTCCCTCGGGAAAATCACACGGGATCTGCAGCGCGCCTCGGAGGATTTCAAAAAGCAACTGCTGACAGCGGATCAGGAGTCAGAAGCCGGAGATCGGAAGTCTGAGATCAAAGATATTAAGTCGGAGCCCCATGACACCGCAGGATGACAACACTCTTCTGGCGGAAACGGTGAAGCCCTTCCTGAAGCATCTTGAAGACCTGCGCCGGGCACTGATCTGGAGCGCCTTAGCCCTTCTCATCGGCATGGGAACGGCCTGTTACTTTGCGCCCACCTTTTTCAAAATCCTGAAAGCCCCCTTGA
This sequence comes from uncultured bacterium, assembly GCA_903934155.1. Classification (GTDB taxonomy): domain Bacteria; phylum Verrucomicrobiota; class Kiritimatiellia; order CAIKKV01; family CAITUY01; genus JAABPW01. The sequence goes on from CAIZMS010000384.1 coordinate 2,242, forward strand.
AGGGCGTGGTTCCCAACCCCGACACCTTTATCCGGACCCTCGACGTGACAGGGGGAATGACTGTGGCCCTTCAGACAATTGTCTGGGGCGGGGCCCTCTTCAGCGCCCCGGTGATCCTGTTTGCCGTCTGCTGGTTCGTTTTCCCCGGACTGACCCGCCGGGAACGACGCACCCTTCTCGGAGGCCTTCTATTTGCCGCGTTTCTGTTCATCGCCGGCGTACTGATGTGCTACTTCCTGGCGTTGGGCCCGGCGCTTGAAATCATGCTCTGGTTCAACTCCTGGATGGGGATCGATATCGAATACTTCACCGTGACCAGCTATATCGGGTTCGTCTTGAAACTGCTCCTGAGCTTCGGCCTCACCTTTGAACTGCCTGTTGTGCTTCTGGTTCTGGGCCAGTTGGGTATTATCCATTCCCGCCAGCTCCGGAACAAGCGGCGTCATGCCATCGTGATCATCCTGGTTCTGGCCGCCATCATAACACCCACCCAGGACCCCTTCAGCCAGCTGATACTCGCCATCCCGCTGATTGCCCTGTATGAGCTGTGCGTCTGGATGATCTGGGTGAAGGAAAAGCAAAAGAAGTAGGGATTGCCTCTTCACGGCCCGATGATTATGATTGCCACTGGTTAAGGGTTCATTATGGCAGGACTAATTATAGGGGAATTCTCAGCGCTGGTTATACTCGTCGCGCTGTCCGCTTTTTTCTCGAGCGCGGAAACAGCCCTCTTCTCCCTTTCACCCATGCAGATTCACCGGCTGCGCCGCCACCACCCCAAAGCCGCCAACCGGATTGAAGCACTTCTCGCCACACCCGCAGACCTCCTGTCCAGCATCCTGATTGGCAACACCATTGTCAACATGACCGCCGCCAGCCTCGGCTATGTTCTGGCGGAGCAACTGGCCCCGAATTACGGCGAGATCATCGCCATCCCCGCGATGACGCTGATCCTGATCATTGTAGGTGATCTAGCCCCAAAGCGCCTAGCCGTGCGGCACCCCGACATCCTGGCACTGCGCTATCTTAAGCCGCTAAAGACTTTGATTTGGCTGTGCACACCACTCCATATCATCCTCGACAAGATCACCCACACCTTCCGGGAACACCTGATTCCCCACCGTCCCGCCCTGACCGACGACGAACTTCTGACGGCCGTCGACATCGGGCACGAGGAGGGGATTCTCAACAAAGAGGAACGGATGATGGTCGATGGCATTATCCGGCTTGAGAAACTTCAAGCCAAGGATGTCATGACCCCGCGAGTGGATCTGATCGGCATTGACCTTGAGGACGCCCCCGAGACCTGGAGCACCATCTGCAGAAAGGCCCGCTTCCGATTCCTTCCCGCCTTCACAGGGGATCTCGATCATGTAAAAGGCTTTGTAGATGTCGCACGCTTCCTGATGGATCCGGACAGCGACATTTCCGCCTCGCTGCACCCGCACTTCTATGTTCCCGACACCGCGCCCCTGGATACTCTGCTGACCATGTTTCAGCAGCAGGCACGCCGTTTGGCCATTGTCATTGACGAATACGGAGGAACCGCAGGTCTCATTACACGCGGTGATATTCTGGATGAAATTGCGGAGTTTGCCGGCGAAAAACCAGATGGACAAAGCCCGAATATTGAACCCACTGGAGTCCGCCGCTGGCAAATTAACGGCAGTACCTCCCTCGAGGAAGTTAATTACGAGCTCGATCTCACGCTCGATGCCGAAGGTGCGGATCGCATTGCCGGCTGGGTGACAGCCCGCGCCCGCCGTTTCCCAAAAACCGGCGACATCTTCGAAGACCCGGGGTGTCGGGTCACCGTGCTCCAGATGAGAAAACACCGCATCACCCGGGTTCAAGTCGAAAAGCCTGATCCGCCGACGGAGTCCGAGGAGGAGGTCATGATATGATTATCTCAGACATCATACTCCTGCTTTGCTGCCTGACCGGAGCCGCCTTCTTTGAGGGCATGGAAACCGGCGTCATCTCCCTTAACCGGATGCGCCTGCGTCATCTCGCTGAACAGGGGGATAAAGCGGCGCGTATCCTTCAGAATTTTCTAGAGCATCCCGACCGGCTTCTGGGAACCACGCTTGTGGGCACCAACCTCTTTATCGTCATGGCCTCCGTCATCTCCGCCAACCGGGGCTCCCGCCTCGGGGAATGGGGAGAAGCCATCGCGGGCATCATCACCACCCTTCTCGCACTGGTCTTTTCCCAATACCTGCCGAAAGCCTGGTTTCAAAGCCGCCCCCTCAAACGGTGCCGCCCCTTCGCCATTCCCCTCCGCTGGAGTGCCCTCATGCTCCGCCCATTCATCAATACCATCAACTGGCTGACGGCATGGATCATTCCGTCCGACGGAGCCAGCGTCTCCTCTCGCCCGCTTGTTTCAACCAAGGATGAATTCAATGTACTCGCCCAGGAAAGCGAGGCGCACGGAACACTTTCCCCCCGTCAGCGAATCATGATCCGGCGCGTTCTGGAATTGTCCGGAAAAAAAGCACGAGACATCATGACACCCCGTGAAAAAATGACGGTCCTAACCGCGCATTCAAGCGTCAATGATCTCATGGTTACAGTCCGCCTTTCCACCCATCCCCGTCTCCCGGTCTACGCCGCTGATGGCAAAACCTTCCAGGGCACGATCAACTTCTTTGATGTCATGGCGGGTTGTGAAGACAACAAAGCGTGCCCCATTGACCGATTTGTTCGCCCCCCTTTCTTTATTAATGAAGACACCCCTCTCATGGAAACCTTTGCCAAACTCCGTCTCTCCCACCAGGCCATGTGCCTCGTTGTCGATTCCAAGTCAAACGTTACCGGGCTGATCACAAATCAGAACGTCCTCCAGGAAATTGTAGGTAAAACATGAGCCATTTATCCCCGGGTTTCCCCTGCCCCGCCTGTTCCCGTTTCATTGATCCAGTCCCTGATTGCCCCTATTGCGGCGCGGAAACACCCCGTCCCCGATTCCAGAACATCCTCCGATGGGGGGCGGTTCTATTCACACTTGCCGGCTTTCTGGGGCTCTTCGTGTCATGAACGCCCCCACACACCTCGACAAGGAATTATTTAGCGCGGAAGAAATTCGGGCGCGAATTAACATCATCGCAGGCAACATTTCCCGCGATTACGGAACCGATGATATTCTAGCAGTATCCATCCTCAAAGGCAGTTTCGTCTTCACCGCCGATCTGATCCGCGCACTAGCGGGCCATCAGGTTCATCCGCTGGTGGACTTTCTGACACTCTCCAGTTATGGACCCGACTCCACCAGCAGCGGGACAGTGACCCTTCATCATGAGCTCTCACTGCCTGTTGGTGGACATCGCGTGCTGTTGATTGACGACATCCTGGATACCGGCCTCACGCTCCAAACCGCCTGTCAACTCTTGACCCGGCAGGGGGCCAAGGAAGTCCGCACCTGTGTCCTTCTGGACAAACCCTCGCGGCGGGTCGCGCCCATTACCGCAGACTACACGGGATTCCAAATTGAGAATGTCTTCGTGGTCGGATACGGACTGGACTACAACAACCGTTACCGGCATCTGCCGGGACTGTTCAGCTTGCAATTCGAAGGAACCCCGGGAGCAACATGATATGGGACTCCCGCTCGCCTGTATCTTGTGGTGTTTGCCAGCCTTCCTGATCCTCACGCGTGTCCCGCGCCCACCCCGCACCGCCCTCTCCGCTCAGGATCAGTTCATTCAGGGCATGACCCCGGTGGCCGTCTCCGTCATGGCCCTATTCCTCGCCGGCGCACTCGGGTGGCTTCTCCTGATCCAAAAGGCTCCATCCCTGAATCCGAGCCTTTCCGACTGGCTCACCGGAGCCGGAATTTGGGCCATCCTGGCCATGATCGGAATCGGACTTATTCTCCAGGCCTTTCCCTCCAGTGGCTTCATCAGGCCATTACGACTGGAGTCGGGAACCCACTGGATGGCCGGGCTCGCCTGGGCCTCATGCTGGCCTACCGCCTGGGAATCGGCGCAGACCGGTACTCCGACTCTGTTCCTGCTGGCTTCCGCTTTTGCCGTGCTTCCCGACACGCTCGATCACTGGATCGTCCGGCACCTTCATCAAACCCATATCCATATTGTTCCAGACCCCTTGACGCCTGACACGCGAATGATTGCCGAAACGCTGGCTTTAGCCATGGCCCGCTGCCGTGACCGACACAGCAGAATCCGTCTTCGATTATATCCCGGCCAGACTCAGACCAGCCAGTGGCATCATTACACGATTCGGTTTGATAATCTGGAACAGGTTCTGAGGATCCGGCATAACCGCACCGAGGCGGTCGTCCCGCTTCCCTGCACCATCACAACGGATCAGTCCTTCACTCTAGAAACCGGGAACGAACCCCTATGCCTGGAATTGGACTGGATTTCCGATGGGCGAATCAAGCTCTGCGTTGACCCAAGCCAGCAACAGTGGAGTCATAGTCTGGTGACCGCCGCAGGTGTCGGCATAGTAACGGGCGCGATATGGGGCGCTCCTGCAGGGTCTATTGCCGGAGGGGCCTACGCACTTCATTGCATTGTTGACCAGCTCGGGTTCACCGGAATAGCCCTATGGTTTCCCTTCACCCGAAAAAACAAGGCGGGATTCCAACTTTATCCGCCTTCCCGAGCCGTCCTCTTTCAAGCCTGCGTAATCGGGTTGACTCTTTTACTTACCAGCTGGAATGGAGTAAGAATCCTATTCCCTGAAATCGAGAGGCCATCCCTTATTTCCGTTCTTCTCCTCGGCGGCGCTCTTCCCTGCGCCATACTGGCATGGATTGTTAGAATGAATCGCCGAGCACCGATTCCCGGCAAGCAACCGGGATCATTACGCGAGAGTTGACAGTAGGCCATTTTTCGCTATGGTTTACCGCGTTTTATCCCCCAAGAAGCCAACATAGCTCAGCTGGTAGAGCAGCGCATTCGTAATGCGCAGGTCGTCGGTTCGATCCCGACTGTTGGCTCCACTCCAATCACCATTTTTTCCTGACAGGAATCCCGGCGGCAATCAATTCCTGCTTGATTTGAGGAATGGTGTATTCGCCAGTATGAATCATGCCGGCAATGATCGCGGCATCGGCTTTCCCGGCCGTAAAAGCCTCTGCAAGATGGGACGGCTTGCCCGCCCCGCCGGAGGCCACAACGGGAATCCGGACGGCCTCGGCAATCATGCGGGTCAGTGCAATTTCATAGCCGGTCCTCATGCCGTCGGCATCTACCGAGTTCACCACAATCTCGCCCACGCCCAAATCCTCCGCTTGTCGCGCCCAGGCCAGGGCATCCAGACCGGTGCGCTCCCGAAAGCCCCGGGTGGTGACCTCGTAGCCGCTGGGAAACCGCGGGTCGTTATCCACGCGCACCGGATCCATGCCGAGCACAATGCACTGGGACCCAAACGCCTTCGCACCATCGGCAATGATCTGCGGGTTTACCACGGCGAGGGAATTCACGGAGATCTTCTCGGCACCGGCGAGCAGCACGCGGGACATGTCGCCCAGATTGGAGATCCCTCCGCCGACGGCAAAGGGAATATGGATGGCGCGGGCCACGGCCCGGACCATCTCAATGTCGATCGGACGCCGTTCCGCCGAGGCGGTGATATCATAAAACACCAGCTCGTCGCAGCCCTCGTCATAATACTTGGACGCCAGCTCCACGGCATCACCGAGAACCACATTGTTCTGGAATTTGACACCCTTGGTGACCTTCTTGTCACGGACATCCAAACAGGGAATAATTCGCTTCGTCAGCATTGTCCATCCCACCGGCTGAAGTTTTCAAACACTTTCAACCCGATCCGCCCGGACTTCTCGATATGAAACTGGGTGGCCACCAGGTTCCCTCGGCCGACAATCGAGGTAAAGTCCACCCCCGCATAGCCGGTCAGCCCCACGGTGTCGCCGGGCTTTGTCGTAGTTGGATAATAACTGTGCACAAAATAAAATTCCGTTTCGTTTTCCACACCTGCGAACACGGGGTGCGGCCGCTGGAGCCGCACAGCATTCCATCCGATCTGGGGAACTTTGTCGGCGGGAAGACTGGGACGAAACAGCCGTACTTCGCCAGGAATAAAACCCAGCGTCGGCGTGCCGCCATCCTCTTCCGACCGGTCGAAAAGAATCTGCATTCCGACACAGATTCCGAGAAACGGGGTTCCCCGCGCCACCACGGTGCGCAGCACATCGGTCAATTTCAATTCCGCCAGATGGCGCATGGAGGCGCCCGCCGCGCCCACCCCGGGAAAAACCACACGATCCGCCTTAAGAATATCGTCGGGGCGGTCGGTAATGACCGCCTCGACCCCAATCGCTTCGAACGCCAGCCTGACACTGGTCAAATTCCCAGCCTTATAATCCACAATCGCTATCACAATGTCTCCCTGCCTTGCATTTCGCGGCCACTAGTCTTATCTTACCGCCTTCGCTTGTCGAGAAAGAGTTTTTGAAAAAGGAATTGGGAGATGACCATGACACGGACCATAACTCTGGCGGCTTTTGTTCTTCTGGCTGGACTGTCGGCCGGGAGCCTGGCCGCGCCTCTCCATGACGCCATCAAAAGCAACATTCTCTCGGATGTGCAGCGCTTCGTCAAAGGGGCTGGCGCCGACATCCTTGACGCCCGGGACCAGGATGGATCCACCCCGCTGATCCTATCCGCCGTACGGGGTCAGCAGGAAATCACCGAAGCCCTGGTCAATGCCGGCGCCAATGTAAATCTCGCGACCGAGGGAGGCCTAACCCCGTTGCACTGCTCGGTGAACAAAAACTTCACTGAAGTGTCCCGTTACCTGGTCATCAAGGGCGCCAACGTCAATGCGGTAACCTCCAAGGGCTCCACGGCGCTTCACTGGGCGGCGTACAACAAGAATCTCGATCTCTGCAAACTGCTGATCAAACACGGAGCCGCCGTCAACGCCAAGGCCGTCAACGGGTTTACCCCTCTCCATTGGGCCGCCTACACGGATACGGCGGATATCGCCACACTTCTTTTGGAAAATGGAGCCGATGTCTCCATAACTGACAACAACCGGCAAACGGCAGCCGCCGTGGCGGAGGAGCGAAACGCCACCAGCGTCCTGGAAGCCCTGAAACCCAAACCGCCCTCCCTTGCCAAGCGCCTCTTTAATCACACCAAGTCCCAATCCACCCCGAAACTGGATCCGACGCCTCCTGCCAGACCCGAAAAACCCGCTCCTCTGCCCGTCGCCATGGTGACCCCGCTGGTGGGATCAGACGGAAAACTCCTCAAGCCCATTCACTATTTGAACGGAGCCCGTTATGAGGGCCCCCCCCCTTCACGGGCGGAATCTTATGAGGGTCAACTTTTATTCGCCGACGGCTCACACTATTCAGGGCATTTCCTGAAAGGCAAACGCCACGGTACGGGCAAGTTGACGATCCATAACGGCGCCACCTATGAGGGTGACTGGAAAGCCGATCGCCGCGACGGTCAAGGCACAGAACTCTTCGCCAACGGCGACAAGTATGAAGGGGGCTGGAAGGCGGATCTCATGGAGGGAGCGGGCACCTATACCTTTTCAAATGGCGGCCGGCTCACCGGCACCTGGGGAAATGGCCGTCTGGTCTCAGGACAGGGCCTGTTCAAATTCGGCGAGGGCGACTCCTATAACGGCACCTGGCAGAATGACATGATGCACGGGACTGGCACCTATACAACCTCCGACGGCACCCCCCTCACTGGAACTTGGGCAAAGAACGAGTTTGCGGGATCAAAATAGAAAAACGATTCATCCATTTTGTTCTTGCGCGAAGAAACAGGACCGCCATAATGGCGGTCTTTTTTTAGGAGAACGACCATGGATCAAATCAAGGTATTCCTGAGCGAAGATGAAATGCCCCGGCAGTGGTACAATATCGCCGCCGACTTCCCCCACGCCATGCCCCCGCCGGTCACGCCAGAAGGCAAGCCGGTCACGCCGGACATGCTTGCTCCAGTCTTTCCCATGAACCTGATCGAGCAGGAAGTCAGCACCCAGCGCTGGATCGACATCCCGGACGAAGTCCTGCAGATCCTCTGGCAGTGGCGCCCGAGCCCGCTGTGCCGCGCTACCCGGCTGGAGAAGGCACTGGGCACCCCGGCCAAGATTTTCTACAAGAACGAGGGCGTCTCCGCACCCGGGAGCCACAAGCCAAACACCGCCGTGCCACAGGCTTATTACAACAAGCAATTCGGCATCAAGCGCCTGTCAACCGAGACCGGAGCCGGACAATGGGGAAGTTCCCTCGCCATGGCCTGCCAGATGTTCGGGTTGGAATGCAAGGTGTACATGGTCAAGATCAGCTTCGACCAGAAGCCCTTCCGCAAAATCATGATGCAGACCTGGGGCGCCCAGTGCACCGCCAGCCCCAGCATGGAAACCAATGCCGGACGAACCGTCCTCCAGAATGATCCCAACTGCCCCGGAAGCCTGGCCATTGCCATTAGCGAAGCCATTGAGGACTGCGTGACCCACAAGGACACCCGTTACGCGTTGGGCAGCGTGCTAAACCATGTGCTCCTGCACCAGTCCATCATCGGCCTGGAAACCAAGAAGCAATTTTCCAAGATCGGGCTCTATCCCGACATCGTCATCGGCTGCGCCGGGGGCGGCTCGAACTTCGGAGGAATCAGCTTCCCGTTCATGGCCGACAAGATTGCCGGGACGAAAAACCCGCGCATCATCGCCGTCGAACCGGCCGCCTGTCCGAAGATGACCCGCGGCGTGTTTGCCTATGATTCCGGCGATGTCGCCATGATGACGCCCCTGTTACCCATGTACAGCCTCGGCCATACCTATGTCCCCGCGCCAATCCATGCTGGCGGCCTGCGCTACCACGGGATGGCACCGCTCGTCAGCCACGCCATGCGCGAAGGCTTGATGGAGGCCGTGGCCATTCCGCAGCTGGAGTGCTACAAGGCCGCGATGCTGTTCTCACAAACCGAAGGCTTCATCCCAGCCCCCGAAACCTCCCACGCCATCGCCATGGCAATCCGCGAGGCCAATCAGGCGAAGGAAGAAGGCAAGGAGAAGGTCATCGTCCTCAACTGGTCCGGCCACGGCATCATGGACCTCAGTGGTTACCAGGCCTACCTGGAAGGGAAACTGACCGACTACTATCTCCCCGACTCGGAAATCCTGAAAGCCGAGGAATGTCTGAAGGGCCTGCCCAAGCCGCCTCCGTTGGGGTAACGAAGGAATTTAGGGTAGGGACGGCTCTCCGAGCCGTCCTCGGAGAGGCCTCCCTACCCAGTCAGGCGTTGCTTGATGTCCCTGGTGCCCTTTGCTACAGTCTGCGACAGATTGACACGGCGACAAAATGAACCATGAAAGCTGGATTCCTTGATAAACTGATTTCGAGGCTGGATCGACTGGATCCGGAGAGTGTTCAGACCCATTTCCTCCGACTTGCCAAGGAAAAGGGGCTTCTGGAGACCATTTTCCAGTCGATTCAGGAAGGTGTCGTGGTTCTTGACGGCAAAGCCCACATCACCTACGCCAACCGGGCGGCTGGTGAATTGATCGGATTCAACCATGAAGCGGTTGTGGGAAAACCCATGAGCCGCTTTCTTCGCGATATTGAATGGTCCCGGATTCTGGGGCTGGATACCGGGGAATGGAGCAAACTCAGTAGCCACCAGATTGAGGTGCGTTACCCTGTCCCGCGACTTCTGACATTTTATGTCGTCCCTCTTTCAGCTGTGGAAAGCCATGAAAAGGGAGCCGTGATCATCCTCCGCGATGTCACCCGGGCCCGGGAACAGGAAGCCAGCCTCCTGGAATCGGAACGCCTCGACGCCGTGCGCCTGCTGGCGGCCGGGGTCGCCCATGAAATCGGTAATCCCCTTAACGCCCTGAATATCCACCTCCAGTTACTAGACCGGGATCTCAAGAAAACCGAGCCGCGTAATCAGGCCGCGCTGCTTGAACTGGTGGATGTCGCCCGAACGGAAGTCACGCGCCTCGACTTGATCATTACCCAATTCCTCCGCGCCATCCGTCCCGCGAAACCGTCCCTGGCAAAAACGCCCATCTCGGCCGTCATTAAGGATACCCTTGCCTTGCTGAAGCAGGAAATCGAGAATCATAACGCCCATGTGGAACTCGAACTCCCCTCGGACCTTCCCCCTCTGCGTCTTGATAAGGATCAAATCAAGCAGGCGTTTTTCAACATTGTCAAAAATGCCCTCCAGGCCATGCCCGAAGGCGGTCTGCTCCGGATTTCGGCGGCCGCCTCGGATCGCTTCATGGCGATCGCCTTCCGCGACAATGGGTCGGGAATTTCACCGGAAGACATCGGGCATATCTTCGAGCCCTATTACACGACGAAACCAGCGGGCTCGGGCATCGGCCTGATGATCGTCCAGCGTATCATCCAGGATCACGGCGGCCGCATGGATGTTCACAGCGAACCTGGTGTGGGAACCACCTTCACCGTCTTTATTCCCCTCGATGAACGCCGCGTCCGTCTCCTGAAGCCCCATTCCCGCTCGAAGGCGGATCAGGAGGAAACCCCATGACGCCCCAGCGGACGGTATTGATTGTGGATGATGACCGGAATACCCGGGAAGGCCTCAAGCGGGCGCTTCAGGGAAACTACATCGTGGTCATGGCCGACAGCGCTGAAAAGGCACTGCCACTGCTTGACGAACGCACCGTGGATATTGTGCTCAGCGATATCCGCATGTCCGGCATGGATGGCATGACCCTGCTCCAGAAAATCATGGCACGTAGCAATCCGCCCATTGTCGTCATGCTAACCGCCTACGGTAATGTGGAAACCGCCGTCGAGGCCATGAAGCTCGGGGCCTATGACTTTCTCACAAAGCCCGTCAACCTCGACCATCTGGACATCCTCCTCAAACGGGCCTTGCATTCACACGAGGTTGAATCCGAGAATCTCACACTGCGGGCGCAACTGGACAACCGGTTCGGCCTCGAAAACATTATCGGCCAATCCGATCCGATGCGGGAAGTCTTCGAGACCATCCAGCAGGCGGCGCCCACCCAGGCTACGATCCTGATCCTGGGCGAAAGCGGAACCGGAAAGGAACTGGTTGCTCACGCCATCCACCGGCTCAGTAGCCGCGCCAAGGGCCCCTTTATTCCCGTCCATTGCGCCGCCCTCACCCCCACCCTTCTGGAAAGCGAATTATTCGGCCATGAGAAGGGCGCCTTTACCGGGGCAGCCGACCGGCGCCGCGGCCGATTCGAGCTGGCTGACGGAGGCACCCTGTTCCTGGACGAAATCGCGGAAATCCAAACCTCCGTCCAAGTCAAGCTCCTGCGGGTATTGGAGGAACGCCAATTCGAGCGGGTGGGCGGACATCAAACCCTCGATGTGGACATCCGTCTGATTGCCGCCACCAATGCGGATCTGGCCGCCATGGTCAAGGCGGGAACCTTCCGAAATGATCTGTTCTTCCGGCTGGATGTGGTTTCCATCACCCTCCCGCCACTCCGGAAACGACCCGACGACATCCCGCTGCTCTGTGCCCGGTTCCTGAAGGAATTCAGCTTGCGGAATAACAAGCCGGTCGAGGATATTACCCCTGACACCCTGGACATTCTGTCGTCTTACTCCTGGCCGGGCAATGTTCGCGAGCTGCGTAACGTCATCGAACGCATGGTGGTGCTCTCCCGCACCCCGCGCCTGACCGTGCGGGATCTTCCCGCCGCCCTCCGGAGTGCCGTACAGGCAGAGGGACCCCGGGCCTCAACCGTCTTGAAGGCAGACTCCTCCGGATCCCTTGCCCCGGAATCCATGGCCGATGCCGAACGCGTCATGATTGAAGCCGCCCTCAAGCGAAACAATGAAAACCGAACCCTAGCCGCCGGGCAACTGGGCATCAGCCGCCGGACACTCCAGAGAAAACTCAAGGAATACAGGAACGAAAAACCATGAATGAACGATACCCCTTTGAAGCGATTGAACCCAAATGGCAGCAGTACTGGGCCGACCAGAAAGTTTTCAAGGTGGACACCTCCGTCCACCAGAAAAAATACTACTGCCTGACCATGTTCCCCTATCCTTCCGGCACCATGCATGTGGGACACGGCCGTAATTACATCATCGGCGACGCCGTCACCCGCTACAAGATGGCGCGCGGCTTCCGCGTCCTTTCCCCCATGGGTTGGGACGCCTTCGGGCTTCCCGCCGAGAACGCCGCCAAGCAGCGGGGCGTCCACCCCAAGGAATGGACTTACAAAAACATCCAGCAGATGAAGCTCCAGCTGCAATCCTGGGGCATCGCCTACGACTGGGATCGCGAAATCGCAACCTGCCATCCGGATTACTACAAGTGGACCCAATGGGTTTTCCTCAAGCTCCACGAGCGCGGCCTCGCCTTCCAGAAAAATGCGCCGGTCAACTGGTGCGATTACTGCACCACGCTGGCAAACGAGGAAGTGCATGCCGACGGAACTTGCGAACGCTGCGGCCGAAAAGTGGTCAAGAAAGACCTGACCCAGTGGTTCTTCAAGATCACTGAATATGCGGGACGGCTGCTCGACGACCTGTCGCTTCTAGACAAATGGCCCGAAAAGGTTCGCTCCATGCAGGGCAACTGGATCGGCCGCTCGACCGGGGCGCGCGTCGAGTTCACGATCGCCGAAACCGGAGACCCCTGTCCGGTCTTCACCACCCGGCCCGACACGATTTACGGGGTCACCTTTATGGCCCTTGCCCCGGAACATCCGCTGGTCGAGAAACTGCTCCGGAACAACCCGCGCGCGGCGGAAATCAAGGCTTTCGTCGAAAAGGAAAAAATGGTCTCGGCAGCGGAACGGACGGATGAGGCTACGAAAAAGGAAGGCGTGTTCACTGGATTCCATGTCCGAAATCCCTACAACAATGAGCTGGCCCCGCTGTGGATCACAAATTATGTGCTCATGGAATACGGGACCGGCGCCGTCATGGCCGTCCCCGCCCATGACCAACGTGATTTCGAATTCGCCATGGCCTACAATCTTCCCGTCAAGGTGGTGATCCAGAACCCCGAGCTCACGCTCGACGGCTCCGCCCTGGAGGCCGCCTATGTCGATGACGGCATCATGGCCAACTCCGCGCCCTTCAACGGACGGAACAACCGGGACGCCATGACCGACATCATCCAGCTGGCTAAAGACAAGGGCTTCGGCGACTTCACCACACATTTCCGGATCCGCGACTGGCTGATCAGCCGCCAGCGCTACTGGGGCTCCCCGATCCCGATCATCCATTGCCCCGACTGCGGCGCCGTTCCGGTCCCGGAAAAGGACCTTCCCGTCCTGCTCCCCGACGATGTGGATTTCACGGCCGAGCGCGGGAACCCGTTGGCCGCCCACGAGGGGTTCATCCAGGCCCCCTGCCCGAAGTGCGGCAAGGCGGCCCGGCGTGAAACCGACACCCTCGCGCAGTGGCTCTGCTCCTGCTGGTACTATCTGCGCTATGTCAACCCGCGCGACACCACGGTGGCCTACAATAAGAAGGACGTGGATTATTGGCTGCCGGTCGACCAGTACATCGGCGGCATCGAGCATGCCGTCCTGCACCTGCTCTATTCCCGGTTCATTCTCAAAGTCCTACATGATGCCGACACCTGCTCCTTTGTCGAACCCTTCAACGCGCTGTTCACGCAGGGCATGATCTGCAAACGGAGCGAGAAGGACGGCCAGCTCTATAAGATGTCGAAGTCCAAGGGCAATGTCGTCTCTCCCGACGAACTGATTCGCGAATACGGGGCCGACACCGTCCGCCTTTACACCCTTTTCATCGGGCCACCCGAGAAGGATGCCGAGTGGAATGATGCCGCCGTCGAGGGCTCCTTCCGATTTCTTCGCCGTATCTGGCGGCGTGTTTACGAGACCCGAAGCCTGCTCATCGCCTCGCGAGGACTGGCGGCAGATCTCACAAAAATGGAAACCCCGGAACGGGATCTTTACCGCAAGCTGCACGAGAGCATCGCCAAGATAACACATGACCTGGAAGGGGCTTTCCAGTTCAACACCGCGATTGCCCAGATCATGGAATTGATGAACGCGATCGATCTTCTGAAGGTGGATACCGACAGCAGCGAGTCCTGCCGGGCAGTCTATCGGGAAACAATGGAGACGCTGATCATCCTGATTTCGCCCTTTGCCCCGCATGTTGCCGAGGAACTTTGGGGCGATTTGGGCCACCCGCCCAGCATTCTCACCGCGCCCTGGCCGGTGGTGAATGAAAAAGCCCTGGCCCGTGATGAGGTTGAAATCGTGATCCAGCTCAACGGCAAGATCAAGGGCCGGGAAGTCATCCCGACCAGCCTGACCCCGAAGGCCATTGAGGCGCACGTTCTGGAAAAAACCACCGTTAAAGAGCTCCTGAAGGGTCTCACGGTGCGCAAGGTGGTGGTAGTGCCCGGCAAACTTGTCAATATCGTGGCCACCCCATGAGCCGCTGGCTTACAGGACTGGGCGAACTCGGCCGCTCGATGTTCGCACTGACCCCGGGCGAACGCAAAGCGCTCTGCCTGGTATTGGCGCTCGCCCTGCTTGGCCTCAGCGTGAAAGCCTGGCAGGCCCGCAACGCAGGAGTCAGAGGGGATTTACCACCCGCTTCGCTGGAGAAAACGAAGCATTGAGAGAGGAATGGTACTTACTTAAGGCAAGCGTTCGAGGTTTCCAACGCTGGTGTACCGGCTTTAGCCGGCCTCCTCTGAGCCGCCTGAAGGCGGTACACCAACCGTCGCCGATCCCAAACAGCCCTTAAGTAAACGCCATTATATTGAGAGAGAGTATGAACTTATACCTGATGCGGCATGCTCCTGCCTTTGATGTGGGCGAATAGGGAGTCCGGACGGATCGTGACAGGCCGCTCTCGAGGAAGGGCCTGGAGATCACGCATGAAGTGGCTTCGGCCTTGAAAACACTGGGAGTACAGGTGGATTGTGTGGCCACAAGCCCGTATCCGCGTGCCCTCCAGACGGCTGAGATCGTTGCACGGGAACTGGGGGAGGTGCCCCTTGATCGATGTCCGATGCTAGAGCCTGGGGCTTCACCCACCGAGGTCGCGCAGTGGTTGCGTGGCAGCAAACTTCATTCCGTCATGCTGGTTGGCCATATGCCGGATCTGGCTGAAATTGCCTCACTCCTGATTTGTGGAACTCCAACCGCCGGCCTGATGTTCAAAAAAGCGGCGGTATGCCGTATTAGTTTTGACACCCTTCCCGCACCGGGAACGGGGACCTTGGAATGGCTGCTCCCGCCCGCCCTTCTCGCTAAACTGGATTAGAAGCGGAAAGAGACGCCGACTGAAATCACGGGGTAATACTTGAAGGCATTGGCGTCATCCTGGATATCGGCGACCTCCCGAGCAAGCGCCTCATCCACATAAGGCTGAAGGCGGGAATCGGAAGCGGTGGCCTGGGCGGACACCTTGGGCTCCCCCTGAAACATGACGCCGAAATCACAGGAGAAATGCCAGCGGCCATCGGCACCGACCGCATTCCCGTAGCCAATTCCGGCATAGGGCGCCATCTCGCTAAAGGTCACCTGCCCGCTCAGGTCATCAAGATAATAATCCTGATCATTCAATGTGACGCTTTTCGTCAGGTCGGCTTTCAGCTTGAACTTGTTCTTGTTCATCAACGCGCCGCCGCTGATCCGGAATCCCCCCGCAAAGGGATGAATATCCACCAGTCCACTATACGAGCGCCAATCCAGATCGGTCGTGATCGTACCCTCATCACGCTCCAATGAGGGCCCGGCACTCATCATGTTGGCGCCCAACCGGAACCCCAGGTAATCACTGGCTCCGATCGTGGCTTCGAGCCCAGCCCCCAACGTGCCCGCCTTGACCGTCAGGCCCACGCCGCCTGCGGACCCCTCGGGAGATTCCGGCTTTCCCGCCGCCCAGGTTGTTGCCGATCCTGCCGCCATGATTCCCGCCACCAGTATTGAAAGCCGTGTCATTTTCATTTACCCGATTACTCCCTGTAGTTGATTTCTTCGGAACCATAACAGGATGCCTGCATCAGGGCAAGCGAGGGCGGACGCAGTAAGGGGTCACTGACAAAGGGGGACTTCACAATTCTGGAGGGCCACGCTTCGTCGTGGCCGCCTTCTCGTTGTCCCGGACGCGACAAAGCGCGTCCCTCCAAAGAACACCTCCCCCCCCTCATCATTACCGGACGCAATCTCATCCCGCTTTCCCTTCGTATTCATTCCTGCTATAGGAAGTCTCTTGTTATGGAAAAAGTACAGGTCACAATTATTGGCGCCGGGGTGATTGGGTTGGCCATTGCCCGGGAACTGGCTGATCACGCCTCCGATATTATCGTCCTGGAAAATAACGACCACTTTGGCCGGGAGACCAGCAGCCGCAACAGCGAAGTGATTCATTCCGGCATATATTATCCCAAGGGTTCCCTGAAAGCCCGACTCTGCGTGGAAGGCGCTCGGTTGCTGTATGAGTATTGCCAGACCCATCACATCCCCCACCAGCGGCTCGGAAAGCTGATCGTCGCCACCACGGAGGCAGAAATCGGATCGGTTCGGTCGCTGCACGAAAAAGGCCGAGGGAATGGTGTGATAAATCTCGCGATTGTGGATGCCGGACAAATCCACGCCTGGGAGCCCCGCGTTCCGGGGCTCATGGGATTATGGTCGCCCGATACCGGAATCATCAATTCCCATGCATTAATGGAAAGCTACTATCGCGAAGCCAATCAGGCGGGAGTCTTGTTCGCCTTCAACAGCGAGGCAAAGAGCATTACGCGACAGGGCGATGATTACGAGATTGTCACCGGGAACGATGAATACCGGTTCCGGAGCCGGATTGTCATTAATTGCGCCGGACTCTATTCCGACCGTGTGGCGGAATTGGCGGGGCTGGATGTGGACGCGCTGGGGTACCGGCTTCAGTATTGCAAAGGTGATTATTTTTCCTACTCGGGTTCCGCGCCAGTCAGTCGGCTCATCTATCCTGTGCCCCACGAGAATCTGACCGGCCTGGGGGTTCACGCCACGCTGGATCTGGGAGGACGCCTCCGGTTCGGGCCTGACACCGAAACTGTTGACCGCATTGATTACACCGTTGACGAGCGAAAAAAAGGAACCTTCTACCAATCCGCCTGCAAAATCATTACAGGACTTGAAAAAGACCGACTGATGCCGGACATGGCGGGGATCCGCCCCAAGCGCAAGGGATCGGGTGTGATGGATTTCATCATTCGCGAAGAAACGCAAAACGGCCTGCCGAATTTCATCAATCTCATCGGAATGGAATCCCCGGGATTGACCGCATCACTGGCCATTGCGAGACAGGTGCGGACATTGCTTCAGGGATCGTCATCCGGCTCAGGACTATAGTCCTGTCGCAGTGGGCTTTCTGACCATCTCAAGGACAGCGGTCACGGTTTTTCCAGCAGTATTTTTCTTATCGAATACCTGCTGGGCTGTACAATAGCCGGCTTCGGCAAGCCGCTTCCGTGTTTCACGGCTTTCAACCAGTAAAGTGAGTTTCTCAAGAAACTCTTCTGGAGAGCGGGGATCGTACAAGGCCCCATTGACCCCATCCGCCACCACCTCCGCAATACCGGACACACGCGCCGCCAATACAGCCACCCGACTGGCCATATAGCGCCCCAATACGCTGGTGACCACAAGATTGTCGGTGGTGCCCCCCGCACGACAAACCAAACCTACATCGGATGCATGAATAAAGGTGGCGACCCTGGCCGGCTCCATGTAACCGGTGAAATGGACCTGCGATGCAAGCTCCCTATCCCCCGTAATTCGCGTCAATCGCTCATACTCAAGTCCATTTCCGATGATGACAAAATGCACATCAGGCCGCGCCTTCAATAGCGGAGCCATGGCAACGAGCACCGCCGCCAATCCTTTGTTTGGATGCAACACACCATGATAACAAATCAAAAAGGCCGATGCCGGGACAAGTCCGATTTTCTGGCGAGCCTCCAGTTGGTCCCCCGGCTTGAACATTCCGAAATCGCAAGCATCATAGACCGGCACCATTTTCTGAACCGGGACTCCGTACTTCTCGTGGAGGATCGAGACAGCTGACTTTGAACGCACAAAAATGACTCCCATCGAGCGCCAGGTCCGCGCTTCCCAATTCTGAAACAGGCCAACAACGGGCCTGAGCCCCCCCAAGAAAGACCCATAGGTCTCAATCAACAAGTCACCCACCGTAAGAGCGACCTTGGGCCCACAAATCAATCTGGGCCAAAAACCAAGGAAAGGAACGGCGTCATCAACATAAATCACACGGATTCCTGTCATGCGGCAGTGAATCGCGATCAACGGCAAACAGAGGAACCACAAAATGGAGAAAAAAAGCTTTGAACTGTTTGACGCCCGATTAATTCTCAGGGGAATAATATGGAAATGAACATGGGGTGCCCACGACAAATCCCCGTCGCCCGCCCCTCTAAATCCATAATAATGGACCTCCATGGTTTCGGCCAAAGCCGAAAGAATATCCGGCAGGGCGACAAACAGTTTTGCATTTTCCGTTGGGCCGTATCGAAACCACATGGCCATCTTCGGCTTGGCACCCGAAATGATTCCAGCTTCAGTCATGAGTAATCTGGCTCCGCATTTTCCGTGTGCCGAATGGGTCGGACAGGTTTGTTCCACAATTGACGAATAGCTTGCGATATCCGGTCAAAGGCGCATGCAGAACCCCCAGCGCATACCAGAAATGATGCAAGGCAACCAGACAGGGCACAACAACCAGAGCCGCTCCCGTTTTAACCCGCTGAAGCCCATGACTCGCCGCAATGCCCAGCAGAGCCAGGTAAAACACGATCCCGATTCCCAAAATAGTCCAGCCCCGCGGCCAGACAAGGCTCAACAGGATCAACATGACTCCCAGCACCAGTCCGACGGCGGGAATCAAAAAAGCAAACTGTCTCTGTGCAGGATAGCGCTTCATCAGAAAAGTGCGCCCATAGCCACGAATGTAATTATGAAAGCAAATGGACCGGATGGCCGCCCGCCGGCGGTGCTGGACCGTGGCGCTAGGAACAAACACAACCTTTAACCCGTTTTCCCGGGCCTTATAAACGAAGTCCGTATCTTCAACGGCCTTCATGGTCTCGTCAAAGCCACCCACATCCCGCATTTTGTCACGCCACATGGCCATATTGCAGGTCATCGGACAGAACCCCGTGACAGCCGGTCCGCTCCCGCCCCGCACACCGCCGGAACCGACCCAGGAGCTGAAGGCCACATCTTCGCATTGGGCCAGAAACGGATCATCCGGTGGCGCATAATCCGTTCCGCCCGCGATGTCGGCCGTTCTCTCAAGAAGTGGCTGGATAAGCGCCTGAACCCAATCAGGCCGGGTGATGCAGTCATCATCAAGAAACAGCAGCATCTCGGCATCGGTCGCTTGGATCGCGTAATTGCGCGCCGCAGAGACACGCAACGATTTGTCCGAATGCCATCGCAACCGGATGGCCGTTTCCTGCTGAAGTCGCTCAACGACTTCCTTTGAGCCATCCGTCGAACCGCCATCAACAATGAACACTTCAAGCCGGTCATGGGGATAATCGATTTTCAATAAGTACCCCAGCGTCTCTTCCAGAAACGCCCGCCGCTTCATCGTCGGAATAATGATACTCACCGTCGGCAAAATAGGGTCATTCATAAGAGCTTACTATTTACACTCAAAAGCAAAGATTTACCACGGAGAAAAAGGAGGGTAACAATTTGGAGTGCGGCGACTTGACGCCGCTTTCCCGCAGCCCGGCTTGACGGGCTGCTCGTGCAAAACGACGCATCTCGTGCCACTGACAGATCCGCCCGGCGCGTCAAGCCGCGCCGAATACAAAGCGGCGTCAAGCCGCCGCACTCCAAACGTCGACTCCTGGTGGTGATCTTCGTTTTATCGGTGTAGCAGGATCCACAGGGCGCACCTTGGCATTTGCCATGAGGTGAGCAGGGTGGGAATAACTTCGCAGGCATTCCAGCAAATC
>CAIZMS010000385.1 GCA_903934155.1 uncultured bacterium
AGAAGCCCGTCAAAAAAGCCGTTTCACTACTAATCCTCCTGAACCCCGAACCCTGACCCCTGATTCCCTTCCTGAACCCTGACCCCTCTCCTACATGCTCTTCACAGGCGGAAGGTGCTGGGTGCGGACGCGGCTCAGGTAGGTAAGAAGGCCCCGGGTAATTCCCTCGGCCACACGATCCCGATAGGCCGCCTCCGCAATCTTCGACATTTCGCGGCTGTTGGAGAGAAACCCGCATTCCACAAGCGAGGCGGGGCAATTGGCATTGCGAATCACATAGAACCGGGCTCGGCGAATACCCCGATCCATAGAACCCGTGTGACTCAACAGCCCCTTCTGAAGATACTGCGCCAAAACGGAGTTGGCGCCATCATGCTTGTTACCAGGGCAGTTTCGGGTGCGCGACGCAACCACATGCCGCTCCGCCTCCGCCGTCGTCGGATAGCCGGGCGCCGGAACGATGTAGGTCTCAACACCTGAAATCAAACGATCCCGTGAAGCGTTGAAGTGAATGCTTAAGAAAACATCAGCTCCAAATTTATCGCTGCGCCAGCAGCGTTCATCCAGCGACATGGTCTGATCCCGATCCCGTGTCATCATCACCCGGATCCCATTGTCCCGAAGCCGTGCCCTCACCCGCTTGGCGATGTCGAGGGTATACTGCTTCTCCTCACGCGACGCCCCGCCGTTCGCGCCGGGATCCGCCCCGCCGTGGCCGGGATCCAGAACGACAAGGGCATAGGATTCTTTGCGGAGGGCGCGGGAGGGCAACAACATGGCACCAATGGTGTCCACCGCATCCACCGGACTGATCACCCAGTTCCCCGCCCCCTTCAGGACGCTCCGGTTGAGATAGACTGAAAGGCCGTTGACCACAATGCGTCGGCTATCCGCCTCGAAGATCACGGTGGCCGAGCGGCTCCGGTACACAGCGCTCTTTCCATACTCGGACGGCATTCCAAACCCGTAGGAGGCCATCACCTCGTTCAACCCCAACCCCCGGAACACAATCGCCTGGGCAGGAACGGCAAGGCACGCGAGCACGCCCGCGAGCCAAAGCACCCAACTGGTCATCTTGAAGGTTTTGTTCATGCGGTTTTTTATAGCCGTGATCGGGGCACTTTGATATACGGGGCGAGAGAATGTCAAGCGATCAGACGGTAAACCGCATATCACGACGCAAGGGGCGCAAGTCATGGCTGAAGTAACTCTTGAAGCAGTTCCGCAGAAAACCAAGGATATGTTCAATCGCGGGTTTGTGGCCATGGAGCGCGGCAATCTGGACTATGCGATCGACATGTTCACGGCCTGCCTGGAGCTGGAGCCGAACCTGCACCGGGCCCGCAAATTCCTGAGGGCGGCGGAAATCAAGCAGTTCAAAAGCAAAGGGGGCGGTCAGATGGCCCACCTGGTGTCGTCCCTCACCGGCCTCTCCTCGATGTTCAAGGCCCAGTCCCTGATGAAAACCAAACCGGCTCAGGCCATCGTGGCCATTGAGAAACTGTTGCGGAATGACCCCTTGAACCTCAGCCATATCACCTTGCTCTCCAAGGCGGCCCAGGCCGCGGGGGAACCCGAAATCGGCATCCAAACCCTGGTCCTGGCACGCGACCATTATCCGGACAGCGCCGAACTCCTTGAACAATTGGGCCGGCTGTACATGGCCACCGACCAGCCCCGCCTGGGCCGCGAGTGCTTTGAGGTGCTCTGCGATATCAAACCCAACGATAGCGCCGCGCTCAAGCTGCTCAAGGATGCCATGGCCATTGACAGCATGTCCAAGGACGGATGGGAAAAGGTCGGGACCAAGGGCACCAAATTCACGGACCTCATCAAGGATCGCAAGGAATCCGAGAGCCTGGCACGGGAATCCAAGGCGGTGGTGGACAAAAACGACATCACCCTGATGATTGAGGAAAACAAGGCGCGGATCCAGCGGGAGCCGGGCAATATCAATTACCGGCGCGCGCTGGCCAACCTGTATTCCAGCAGCAAAATGTTCGCCGAAGCCATCGCCGTCCTTCAGGAGACCCAAACCATAACCGGCGGCCGTGATCCGCAGATCGACCAGTCCATCAGCGCCATCCGCCTGCAGATATTCGACGAGGAGATCGCCAAGGCCAAGGCCGCGGGGATGACGGCGATGGCGGACTCCAAGGCGAAAGACCGGGAACTCTTCCTGTTCAATGACCTGCTCGACCGCGTGACCCGTTACCCGAACGACCTACAGATCAAGTACGATTATGGAGTGTTGCTTTTCCAGCAGGGAAGGATCAACGAAGCCATCCAGCAATTCCAAGCTTCCCAGCGCAACGCGCAACGGCGGGTTAACTCGCTTTACTACATCTCCTTGTGTTTCAAGGCCAAACAACAATACGACCTGGCGATTGACCAGGTCCAGAAGGCCGTCTCGGAACTTCCCGTGATGGATGACACCAAGAAGATGGTCATCTATGAATTGGGCCTCCTCTTCGAACTCGTGGACCGGAAGCCGGAAGCCATGGACTGCTTCAAACAGATCTACCAGATCGACATCGGCTACCGCGATGTGGCGGCGAAAGTGGAGCAAGGGTACAAGTAGGAATCGCGGCGGCGCCCTTATTTCGAAGACAGCCCGATCACCAGCGTCACCGTCCGGTTTTTCCGGCTCGCCTCGGGATCATTACCGGCAAAGGGGGAATTCTCGTCACCTGCCGTGGCGGCCACCATCATGGACGCAGGAACATCAGCCTCACGGCAGAGCACTCGCATCACTTCCATCGCACGGGCCAGTCCTAATTCCTTGTTGTCACGATACAGCCCGCTCCCCCGCATGGGAACGGAATCAGTGTGGCCGACAATCCGCACCTCCCATTCACCAGCGTGCTTGGCCAGCACCTTTCCAAGTTGCTGAAGAACGGGCCTCTGATCGGGATCCAGAACCACCCGGCTCGAAAATACCGGCGCCTCAAACATCACCCGCACGGATTCGCCCTTTTCCCGCTGCGCCAGAATCCCGATGCCTTTCAGCGAGTCCAAATCGGCCCTATCCACAACGCTTTTCGGCTGAGGCGGTTCAGGCGGCAAGGTCACCGTATTGGTCACGACGATTACAGGGGAAGCCAGAGGTGGGCTCTGTTCCATGCGCGGCGCGGCCCATGTCCCGATAGCCGCACCGCCCAGAACCAAAACGAGACCAGCGGAAAACGCCATGAGGCATCGCGCCGGGATCCAGAAGGGTTTCCCCGCAACCGGTACGGGCACCTGTTCGGCCCGCTCCGCGACAGGCTCAACGGAAGGCGGAGGCGACGGAGCTCCGGCCACTCCGATGGTTTCCGGCACACCGCCCAACAGGTCGCCAAGCCCCCTTCCCAGGGATCCATTCCTAGGAGGCGACATGGGTACTCGCTTCCTCGACCAGACCCCCTGATTCAACAGCAGGCATGACAGCCGAGACAAAGGCAGGAGCCTCCATTTGAACAGACTTCTCAAACGGGGATCTGAGCTTAAACCCGGCGGCGGCGTCAGCGTCGTCATCCTCCACACCGCCATTGCGCCTGGCCAGAAATTCACGGGCCAATTGACGGTAGGCGGCCGCGCCGGTACAAAGCGGATTATAGGTGATGATCGGCTTGCCGAAGCTCGGCGCCTCGCTCAACCTGACATTGCGGGGAATCAGCGTCTCATAAACCTTGTCGCCAAAATGCCGGATCACTTCCTGAACCACCTGCTGGGAAAGATTGGTTCGACCGTCATACATGGTCATGACGATTCCCTCCAGATGAAGGCCGGGATTCACGCCGTTCTGGCTCAACTGCTGGATCAGGCGGGTCATGACGCTCAGGCCCTCGAGTGCGTAATACTCGGCCTGAAGGGGAATGATAACCGAATGAGCCGCCGCCAGCACATTCATGGTCAGGATCCCCAGCGAGGGCGAACAGTCGAGGATGATGAAATGATATCGCCCCGAGGCAATCACCTCGGACAACACACCGCGAAGCCGATGGAGATAATGCTCTCCGCGGGCGATTTCCACCTCGGCACCCGCCAGGTCAATTTCCGAGGGGATCATGCTCAAATGCTTGACCGGAGTGGGCTTGATCAGGTCGAGGGCTCGTGCGGTTCCGAAGAGAGCGCCATACAGGCTGGCGCCCGGTTCCTTGGGAAGACCCAGCCCGCTCGTGGCATTCGCCTGCGGATCCAGATCGACCAGCAGGACTTCCTTTCGCTTTTCCGCCAGACAGGCCGCCAGGTTGATGGCCGTCGTGGTTTTACCCACCCCGCCCTTCTGGTTCGCCATCGCTATGACATGAGTCTGCATCATCAATCACTCTGTGCCTTGTTTGTTAACTGGTCGGAGACCATCCGTAGCTCAAGCCGACAGGCGCAGAGCGAAGGATGGCGGAGAGGGAGGGATTTGAACCCTCGGTACCGGTTGTTACCAGTACGGCGGTTTAGCAAACCGCTGCTTTCGACCACTCAGCCACCTCTCCAGATGTTTACAATCAACGACTTACAGCAGCACAGGCCAGAAATTACAATCGCCAGTGGTTGTATAAGGGCGGCATCATACGCCACCGTGAAGAAAATTATCAAGTTGAAATCAATTTCACCGCGAGGCGCATCCGGGCTACCCATGAAATGCGCACCGCGGCAAAACGCTTCATCGATCACCCACCCGTCAAAATCGCATCCTTGGCCGCCTTGGCGATCTTGAACTTCAGAACAGTCTTGGCGGGAATCTGCAGCGTCTCGCCCGTGGCCGGATTGCGCCCCGTCCGCGCCGCACGCTCCACCTTGACGAGCTTACCCAGGCCGGGAATGACGAACCCTTCCGAGGCCTCCCGGATAGCCATGCTGGCCAGGGCGTCCAGCATTTCCGCCACTTGCTTCTTCTCGACTCCTACGGTTTCCGCCAGCGCTGCAATGATTTCACTCTTGGTCTTCACAGGATCTCCTTGGTTAGATTGATCAACTCATTTCGACTGTATGCCGCATCGGTGGTACAGGACAAGAAATATTCTACGGAAACACTACTTTCCGCTTTCCGCCGCCTTGAGCGCCCGCGTTGGATCATGACCCAGCTGAACAGCCTCGAACTCCGTGTTTCGGGGAAGGGTAAGATGAACTTCTGACAAGGATCCGGACTGACCGGTTCCCTGACGCAGGGAACATCCGAGCAAGTGTCCCCCGCTCTTCCGATCCGCTGAAATAAAATGCAGATGGTACCCCGGAAGATTGAGGGTTTTGGCGTATTCAGGGCACCAGAATCCAACCAGGGTTCCTTCAATCGCCTGGCGCTCAAACACGGGTTGACGAGCCGCCACCTCAGTCAGTTTGGGGTAGGGCTTACCCTGTGCCGGAACGCTCCGGAATTTGACAGCATTAAAAACGCCCTCCACCCGGATGGCATAGAACCGGTTGTTGCTGGCCCGAATCGCATCCAGTTGCGTCTTCAGGGAATTCAAATCAGCCGCGCTTCCGAGCGCCCGCGCCTGATCGGGCTTGAACTCGGTAACGGCGGCAAAGGGGACCGTCTGGGAATCCCCCGCTTGCACCACGGATCCATCCGCCTTCGCCTGGAATATCGCCCCATCCAGGAAAATCATCTCACCATCCAGCCGGTCAAAGGTGCCAATCCCGAAATTTCCCTGTCGCCGTAACTCGCCGCAGGGGATCACCCCATCATAGCACCCTTCCAGCAAGGCCGTAATCAGGGAAGTCTGATGGAGAACAGGAGGCGCATCACCGGATCGGAAATGAGCACAGGAACATAACTCCACAGCCAGGGCCGCAGCCATACAGACACGAATCCAAGGATAACTCATTATTCGGCGCTCCTTTGTTGAGCCCCGTTTATACCCCCCCTTCTCCCTTAAAACCACTCTGAACTCACGCCGGAGCCTCCTTTCCGCTTGCCTTGCAGGGCAAGCCCATGATAGTCGAAATCCCAACAACCATGAAAACGGCCCTCGAGAAACAAACTCATCTCGCCCGACTTCGCCTGAGATTCGGGGTGGTCTTGCTGGGCGCCGTGGTGATGACCGGCACACTCGGATTTCATTTCATCGAGGGGTGGCCACTGCTGGATTCCCTTTACATGACGGCCATCACCATCTCGACGGTCGGCTTCAGGGAGGTCCAGCCTTTATCGCCGACAGGAAAGATCTTCACCATCTTCCTGATATTGGGCGGTGTGGGAACCATGGCCTTTGCCGCCTCCATGGCCGTGGAAGCCATTGTTCATCGACAGGTTCGAATGTTAACCGGGAGACGAGGCATGCAAAAAGACATCTCAAAACTGAACCATCACACCATCCTGTGCGGCTATGGCCGCATGGGCCATCTGGTGGCGGAAACACTCAAAGACTCGGGACGGGACGTGGTCGTGGTGGAAAACACTCCGGAAGTAGCCGAAGAAGCGGTGGAGCGCGGACTCCTGGTGCTCCATGGAAACGCCACGGATGAGGAGATTCTCGCCGCAGCCGGCATTGAGCGGGCCACCGCCCTGGTAGCCACCCTGGGCAGTGATGCTGACAATCTTTTCCTCACCCTG
This sequence comes from uncultured bacterium, assembly GCA_903934155.1. Classification (GTDB taxonomy): domain Bacteria; phylum Verrucomicrobiota; class Kiritimatiellia; order CAIKKV01; family CAITUY01; genus JAABPW01. The sequence continues at coordinate 6,536 of CAIZMS010000385.1, forward strand.
ACCGGCCGGGGCATGAATAAAGACTTGAGCATTATTGTCCGGGCCAATGACTCAGGCAGTGTCAGGAAATTCCACCGGGCCGGGGCCAACCGGGTGGTTTTGCCAGATGTGGTCGGCGCGGATCATATTGTCCGGCTGCTCACCCGCCCCTCGGTGGTGGATTTCGTGGAACTGGTGGCCAAGGACGGCGGAATCGAGTTGGAAGTCCGCCAGATTGAAATTGCCGCCGAGAGTCCCTTTGCCAATAAGACCCTTGCCGAAGCCCGCATCCGGCAGGCCACAGGGTGCATAGTTCTGGCCATTCGACGTCCCGGCCAGAAAACCCTCTTCGATCCCGGCCCGGATGCCCGGATCCTGGTGGGCGACACGCTTCTGGCCATCGGCTCCTGCGAACCCTCCCACGAGGAATGATCAAAAAAAATCACCATCCGTTTCGCTCAGGAAACCCCTGAACGGCGGATGGTGACAGCGTCTCTTTCGCGGAACCCTATTTCACAAGCTTCCGGACGGCATCAAGCTGGCCGGCACTGCCCAGCTTCTCGTTCTTCGCGGCGATGAACTTCGCGTATTCCTTCATGAACACCTTGCCCGGGGGACGCAGGTCGAAGTTCTTGGGATCATCCTTGAAGGCCTCGCGGTGCACGCGGCACCAGACCAGGCGGCCATCGGTGTCGATGTTGATCTTCGTCACGCCCAGTTGCGCGGCCCGCTTGAATTCATCCGCGTTGACGCCCTTGGCGCCACTGATCTGGCCACCGGCGGCATTGATGCGGGCGACTTCGTCCTGCGGCACGCTGCTGGAGCCGTGCATGACCAACGGGAAGCCGGGCAGGCGCTTCTGGATCTCGGCCAGCACATCGAAGTGCAATCCCTGGGAACCTGAGAACTTGAAGGCGCCGTGACTCGTGCCGATGGCACAGGCCAAACTATCGCACCCGCTCTTCTTGACGAATTCCAAAGCCTGCTCGGGATTGGTAAGCTTGGCATCCGCCTCGGAGACGGAGACATGCTCCTCAACACCACCGAGCTTGCCGAGTTCGGCCTCAACCGAGATGTTGCGGGCATGAGCCGCATCCACCACGCGCTTGGTGATTTCGATGTTCTTTTCGAACGGCTCCGCGCTGGCATCGATCATGACGGAACTGTAGAAACCGCTCTTGATGCAATCCATGCAGGTTTCCTCATCCCCGTGGTCCAGATGCACGGCAAAAATCGCGTCGGGGAAGATTTCATCGGCCGCGCGGGTCATGGCCTCAAGCATCTTCTTGTTGGTGTACTGGCGGGCGCCCTTGGACAACTGGATAATGAAGGGGGCCTTGCTGTCGATGTTGCCCTGGAACAAACCCATGGTCTGTTCGAGATTATTGATGTTATAGGCACCGATGGCATACTTGCCATAGGCATGTTTGAACAATTGCTGCGTTGATACAATCATGGTTAGTCTCCTTGTTAATGAAAGGGAGAATACTCTACGCAGCCCTTCTTTCCAGTCAATGATATAGTTGAACAGGACATTCCCCGGTTTTTCAGGCGGTTGAAAAGAGGAAGGCCAATTGATCGTTCGAGGGCGGAGTAAAATCAGGCGGCTTGGGGCGGTAGCGGCCGAGGCGG
>CAIZMS010000386.1 GCA_903934155.1 uncultured bacterium
CCGATCCGCCAACGGTTTCACTTTCAGCATTACAGTTCTCCTTTTCTTGTTACGTTACCCTATCGCGGACTGCGGAACAGCCGCCCCCGCGTCTTATCCTTACTTCTTTTTGTCGTCAACCATCTCAAAGTCGGCATCAATGACATCATCCTTGCCACCCTTGCCCTTGCCTTCCGTCTTGCCGCCCGGTCCGGCCCCCTCTTCGGGAGCGCCGCCGGGGTGCGCCGCCTTGGCCTGGGAATACAGCTCCGAGGTAAAGGCCTGCATCACGGTATTCAATTCATCCATGGCCGACTTGATGGTGTCATTGTCATCACCCTTGAGCGCGGTCTTGACCTTTTCGACGGCGTCCTGAACCGGACGCTTCTTGTCCTCAGGCATCTTGTCGCCCTGATCCTTGATCAGCTTCTCCGTCTGGTAGACCAAATTGTCCGCCATGTTCCGGGTTTCCGCCGTCTCGCGCCGCCTCTTATCATCCTCGGCGTGTTCCTCGGCATCCTTGACCATTTCCTTGATCTCGGAATCGGACAGGCCGCTCGACGCGGTGATCGTGATCTTCTGCTCGCGGCCAGTCCCCAAATCCTTCGCGGACACATGGAGAATGCCGTTCGCATCCACATCAAAAGTCACTTCAACCTGGGGCACGCCACGGGCGGCCGGGGGAATGCCATCCAAATGGAATCGTCCAATGGTCTTGTTCTGGTCGGCCATTTTTCGCTCGCCCTGAAGAACATGAATCTCAACGGACGGCTGATTGTCGGAGGCCGTGCTGAAGATTTCCGTCTTCTTCGTGGGAACCGTTGTATTTCGCTCGATCAGAGGCGTGAACACGCGGCCGAGCGTTTCAATACCCAGCGACAGCGGGGTCACGTCGAGCAACAGCACATCCTTGACTTCGCCCTTCAAAATACCGCCCTGGATCGCGGCGCCCACGGCCACCACTTCGTCCGGATTAACACCCTTATGCGGTTCCTTATTGAAGAGCTTGCCTGCCATCTCCTGAACCTTTGGCATGCGGGTCATTCCCCCTACCAGGACCACTTCGTCCACGGTCGAGAGCCCGGAATCCTTCATACAGTTCTTCACGGGCTGCATGGTACGTTCGATCAGGGAATCCACCAATTGCTCCAGCTTGGCGCGCGACAACGTTACCGTCAGATGCTTGGGTCCCGACGCATCGGCGCTGATGAAGGGCAGATTGATATCCGTACTCAGGGCGCTGGAGAGCTCGCATTTCGCCTTTTCTGCGGCTTCCTTGAGACGCTGCATGGCCATGGGATCCTTAGTCAGGTCAATTCCCTGCTCCCGCTTGAACTCATTCGCCAACCAGGTCATGATGGTATGGTCAAAATCATCGCCACCAAGATGAGTATCGCCATTGGTCGCCTTCACCTCAAACACGCCCTCGCCAATATCGAGGACGGAAATATCGAAGGTTCCGCCACCGAGATCGTATACGGCAATCTTCTCATCCTTTTTCTTGTCCAAACCGTAGGCCAGTGAGGCGGCAGTGGGCTCATTGATGATGCGCAACACCTCGAGGCCCGCAATCTTCCCGGCATCCTTGGTCGCTTGGCGCTGACTATCGTTGAAGTAGGCGGGCACCGTGATGACCGCCTGGGTGATCTTCTCGCCCAGATAGGCCTCCGCATCGGCACGCATCTTCTGGAGGATCATGGAGGAAATCTCCGGCGGCGAGTACACACTGTCACCCACCTGAACCTGAACATCCCCGTTCTTGGCGCGCGCCACTTTGTACGGAACCAGTGAGATTTCATGGGCCACTTCGTCAAACTTACGACCCATGAACCGCTTGATGGAATAAATCGTATTCTGCGAATTGGTGATCGACTGCCGCTTGGCGGCCTGACCCACCAAACGTTCCCCGGTCTTCGTGAAGGCCACAATGGAAGGTGTCGTCCTCATCCCCTCGGCATTCGGAATCACAACCGGTTCGCCACCCTCCATCACCGACATACACGAGTTCGTCGTACCCAAATCAATTCCCAATACTTTTGCCATAAATATACTCCTCTCCCTCAAACGGGAAGTGCGACATTCACAATAACTCTCATCTGATTGTCTCTAATAGC